>DATLHW010000286.1:0-4059 GCA_035539675.1 Burkholderiales bacterium
GAAGCAAGAAACTCCAATGAAATCTTTTCCGCTGTTAAGCAATATGCATTCTGGCTGAGTAAAACCTATGATCGAAGCCGAGACGCTATAGCGATACTTGAGGAGCTACAAGACATTGCGCCAGACCAAGAGATTACTCGCGCCTTAGCCGAAGTTCGGCTCAAAGCCAGAGTTCTCGAAGGAGGTGAGCTCGGCTCCATAACAACCGATGAACAACAAACCGACTTTGCGCAGGCGCTTGACGCTGGTAATAAACGAATCCATGCGGAAGCGAAGAATATTGACTTTGGCGCATTTTCGAATCTCTTCCATTTTTCAGGAAATCGCATTTACGTTGGGCGGTATGGATGTAATGGTTGCTCCGATAATGGCGCCTCAATAAGCGTACTTGATAGAGACACCTTCGAACAAGCCGCAAGCATACCCGTTGCTCCCGATGACTCGGATTTTCAGGATGCCATTAGATCAATCGCGTCGGACAATGACCGGATCTATGCTTCAATCGAGTATCGTTACGAGGAAGCAGGCCGCCCCAACTTCGTCGTGATTGATAAGGCGTCACACAAGATTTTAAAAAAGGCTCAAATTGACGCTCCTTCCTCACTAATCGTCGAAAATGGGGCGTTAATGGCGTGTCGATGCTCTTCTATGTCTAGCTTTGAGCAAAGTTGTAAGGTGCTCGATCCAATTACAACAAAAGTCATCGACGCCCCTGATAAAATTTGCGTTCATTCAAGCAAAATAGATGGCGACGCGATAATTCAGTTTCCAATTGACGAAGCCAATACTAACCTCTTTGTTGCCTTGACCAAGGACTATGTAATCGCTCATCGAGATTGGCCAGAAAAAAAATCGCGGTACACATTATTCACCAGAGCAACTCACAGTCAGGCCGCGCCGGTCGAGCTAAACCTTCAAGATTCGCTTGACTGGCCCATTGCAATCAGCGGTAACTCCATATTAATTTCGGGAGCCACGCGCGATGGCATGCTAATCAAGCTGGTCAGCATTCCCACGGGGGCAACCAAAACGTTACTCGGTCTTCCGACCACTCGATCACCGATACCCGTCCCACTTCTTCTAAATCAAATCCTATTTGTTGGGCTTGGCCGTGACCTTATGGTCTTCGATGTGAAGAACAACCGTCTTCAGCGTTACATCAAAAACTTCATTCCTGCGCCATTCAAGGACAATGGAAATGGACTTGATGCGAATCGCATAGACCGATTATTAGTTGATCGCGGTCGTCTGATCGCAATAACTTTCCATGGCGAGAATAGCCAAGTCGTCCCAATATCGGAACTTGTTGCTTCTGGCGAATAGCGAGTCGGAAATCGATCCGCACATCATGTGCGGCCGTAAGGCAAAAATGGGAAGCGCCTTATGCCCCGTCAACATGCACGTCGTGCAGTCGGATAGATTCACCGTAAAAAATACGTTCCTCCCGCAACATTCGCTCGACGGCATCGCATGTCAGGTCATTTAGCGTTTCATCAAGCGTTAGGCATTGCGAAACTCAGCCAAACCTACGCGCTAATTAATCATCACGATTTAGCGAAAAGCCGAGCCAATCGACTTAAAAGTTAGCTGCTATAGTTAAAGGAAGCGCAATCGAATTAAACAGGCAAATCAGGGTGGTGACCGGACTGATTGCATTGGCTTGGGAAGTTGCTATTCAAGAGCATTATTTCCCTGCTTGAGGCTAATGCGTTGTGCAACGTGCAGAGAATAGTTTTCTCTGTACCTACCCTCCTGGAGGATTCGAAGATGTATGCGATTCGTAAGACGGCTCACTCGTTCCGAGGCATGCTGATCGCCCTTGGCGTTGTCCTTGCGGCGCCAATTACGCAAGCTGCGGAGAATATTTATCAACAGCACAATTTGGTGTCCGACGGATTCGTTCCCGCCGACAATACAGACGCCAACCTCGTGAATGCCTGGGGAATTGCATTCAATCCCTTTGGCGCCGCCTGGATTGCCAACAATGGTTCGGGGACATCCACGCTTTATGATGGCGCCGGCCAACCGCAGCCGCTCGTCGTGCAAGTCCCGCCGTCCGGCAGCAGCAGTGGAAAAGGAACGCCGACAGGGATCGTATTCAACGCCTCCCCGGGGTTTGTCGTTTCACCAGAAAGCGATTCTGAACCAAGCCGAGTTATATTCGCGACGGAAGATGGCGTGATCGCTGGGTGGTCCCCAAATGTCGAGCCAACCAGTGCAATTCGGATTATCGACAACGGCGTATCGACAGGCGCGGTATATAAAGGGCTTGCTCTCAGATCGAGCGATAGTGGCGACCTGCTGTTCGCCACAGACTTCCGCAATAATAAAATCGATGTCTTTGACCGTTCGTTCAACGCAGTACGGCTGTCAGACGGCGCCTTTTCCGATCCCACCATTCCCGGTGATTTTGCGCCCTTTGGAATACAAGTCATCAATGGCCAAATTTACGTCACTTACGCCAAGCAAGACGCCGACCGGCGTGGTGAGGTGGCCGGCGAAGGCCTAGGCTTCGTCAATATTTATAATGACAAGGGAGCACTCCTCAGGCGCTTCGCGACTGGCGGCACGCTCAACGCGCCCTGGGGCATGGCCCGTGCTCCAGCTGACTTTGGCGTTTTTGGTAATTGCTTATTGGTTGGCAATTTCGGCGATGGAAAAATAAACGCCTTTCACCCTGTCAGCGGACAATTCCTCGGTCAACTTACTGGATCAAATCAGCAGCCACTTCAAATTAACGGCCTTTGGGGCATTGCCTTCGGCAATGGTTTCCTCAACCAACCCATAAACACACTGTTTTTCGCTGCAGGTCCTGGCGACGAACAGCATGGGTTGTACGGCCGAATCGATACGTGGCCCAACACGCAAAGCGACGACAGTCAAATCGCGACCAGAGGCGGCGCTGTTTGTTAGGACGGTTAACGTAGAGCGCAATAACCAACGGGCATTACGCCGCGTAATGCCCCGCAATGCTGTAGGAGCGAGCTTGCTCACGATTCAACGATTGATCGAGAGCAAGCTCGCTCCTACATTACAGCAGTACATAAGCGCGATAGGTTGGCCTGAATCTCGCGCAGGGCGGAAGGCGCTATCGCTTTTCCGTCCTACGGCCCCACCAGTCCTCTATTATTCCCCTTGCTTGATGTCGCTTGATACAACTAGATCAATTGCTAAAAGCGCTCGATAATCCGAGGATGAAGAACCAGGTTCCCGATAGTGAATATCACCGGGCTTTGATGGATAGTAAGCTTGGAATTTATAACCATCAGAATTTAGTTCTTCAATTATCTTTCTGAATTCCGGCTCTATAACATTATGCAAGCGCTGAAGAACAAGATCATGAAGCCGCTGCTTTTCCTTATTCATTCCATCCTCACTATTTATAGATAGGACCGTAGGGCTGAAAAGCGATAGCGCCTTCCGCCGAATGACAATACTTGCAAATAGCTCTAGCGCACTTCAACGGCGCGCCTATCTACCCGGCTAAACATGGCTCAAGCAACGAATAAGCGAATAGCCTTCATTCGGCGAAAGACGCTTCGCCTTTCCCCTCTACGGCCATTACTCAGTCGTCTATATCGACTTGATCGTCTGGCGCGTGTATTTGGCTCAACCATGCTCCATCGACTGCTGCATTTACACGCTCCGCATCTCGCAATTTTTTAGCAGCGTATAGGCAAACCACGACTGCAACACCTGCAGCGGCGTAGAACCAGTACGCCGCATTACCACGAGGAGAAAACGCAACAAGCTCGATAAGCGTAACAACAAGCACACCGGCGGAAACACCGAATATCCGCTTCCACCGACGTTCAAGCAGCGACAAGGCAGCGGTCATGAATTCTCGATGCTCCAACCTCAATGAAATAACGCCGAATGAAAGCCGGAATAGCTACGCATCCGCCTAGCTTCACAGCTAGGCTCAAACCTACCATATCTGCTCGCTCCATGGCTTAGCTTGAAGATTGCGGTAATGACCTGAGATAAGTCGGAAGATAAAAATAACCCAAAAAACTGCAAATGTGGCCCAACAGATAAAGAAGAGGGCCATTGCAATAG
>DATLHW010000287.1:0-16643 GCA_035539675.1 Burkholderiales bacterium
GGGGGGGCGGGAACTGGAAGTGGCCGTCCATATGGTGTTCGGAGAATTAATTGTCGCCGTCCTATGGACTGTGGTGATCGCGTGCGTGGCCATATTTTGGGATGACCCTCGTCTCAGTCCGTTGTTATGGATCGTGGCGGCTTCAGTGGTTCCCGCAAAGCTGGCTGCGATATACCAAGTTTTTGCCCTGTGCGACAAGGCGTTTTGGCTGCAAGCAAGGATCGAGTTGATTCGCTGTTGCTTTGTAACGGCGCTGGTATTGGCTGGCGTGCAGAAAGGCGGGCTTGTCGCAGTCCTTGGAGCGCCAGTGCTTGGAAGTTTATTGGTTATTTTTCTGTATCGGCGTCACTATTCATTGGGATTGCGTGGCGTAAAGTTGCGTTACGCCGAATTTCTAAGACAGGCGCGGATCGGCCTGCCTATTACCGGCCTTAACGTGGTCAGCGGCAACGCGGGACTTCAGCGATGGTTGGAGCGAGTGTTAATCCAGTCTTCGTTCGGTACAGCCAGCCTTGGCGTTTATGCATTCGCCGCATGGGTTGCGTCACAACTGCTTGCCATGCTCGGCGCGGTGGCCCAGGCGATACAGCCTCATCTTTATGATCTTCTTGCGCAGGAACTGACAAGCGATGAAGCTCGGCGCCGGTTAGTGCGTCCTACTTGGCTCATGTCAGTCGCCGCCGCAGTATTTTTAGGGGCTGTAGCCAGCGTGCTGCCGAACGCCATCGAAGCAATCGTTCCAGAGTATAAATCCTGCTTGCCAGCGTTGCAGGTGCTGATAGCGGCTACGTTTCTTAGCGCCGTGTTCTGGATTCCTGCGCTGATTCTTTATTCAGTGCGCCTTAATGGGCAGGGATCCTACTTTGTGTTTTGGACAGCGGCGGTTGCGATATCCATCGCTATTGCCGCGGTTGCGCTGGCATATGGGGGCGGCGTGATTTGGGTCGCATGGGGATACTTGGTATCGCAAGGAGTCGTGCTTGTCCTTACGTTCCGGCGTGTCGCCCAATTGTTGTTTCCCGAGAAGGGGGATGCAATCGACTTTGTTAAAAGTCTTTTTCTTCCTATCGTGAACGCCCTCCTCGCCGTGCTAGCGACTCAAGCGATCTCCATGCCGTTGGATGTGATGCCTGATGAGGTTTGGGCGTTGCTCATTATGGCGGCGGTCAAGGGGGCGCTGTTTTGCCTCCTTTGCCTGCCAACGTTGTATGTCATTGAACGTCGCATCGGCCTGATGGCTTTGTTTAGCCGTAACCGACCCGCTGCCGCTGCGTGACGGTTTCTGAAAACCCGGGGCCTTGAAACCCGCCCGTACAGTAAGATTCTGCACAGGTTCCGATGATATTTTTCACTTCAGTTAGAGGCATTAATGTTCGTAAAGAAAATTATTAAAGCGTTTCCTACTCTCACTGCACGAGCCATTGGGACATTGGTGAAAACCTGTGATCGCATCTCGGGGCGACTCTGGAGTTTTCATGGGCGCGCGTATAGCCAGGCAATCCTTCAGGAACTGCATCATCAAGTGGCTAGTCAACCGATGGCGGGCGAACGGGCGAACATCAAATATTTAGCGCCTACAAACCTGACATTATTCCGCGCTAATACCGTGTTCAGTAAAGAGCCGGAAACGATCTCATGGATTGATTCTTTTGCGGATGGCGAGGTCTTTTGGGATATCGGGGCCAATGTTGGAACCTATTCCGTCTATGCCTTATGTCGGCACGATCGTTTGCAAGTCGTGGCGATTGAGCCTTCGCCGTTGAACCTGGAGCTTTTAATTCGCAACGTCAATGAGAACGCAATAGCAGCGGGACGTTTCACGCTGGTTCCATTGGCGCTGACCTCCAAGTTAGGGCATAGCGTGTTCAATCTATCCAGCATGGAGTTGGGCGGAGCTTTGAATGCATTCGGCGTTGATTATGGGCACGATGGAAAACGGCTTGAGGGCTGTTTGTCTTATTCCACTGTGGGCGTTTCGATAGATGACCTGATCGAGACCTTCAAGCTGTCGCCGCCTAATCACATCAAAATCGATGTTGATGGAATCGAGCACCTTGTATTGCAAGGTGCGACCAGCACGTTGAAAAACATGGCGGTGAAGTCGATCCTTATTGAGCTCAACGAATCCTTTCAAGAGCAATACCAAGCCTGCACGCACATTTTGCAAGCGGCGGGTTTCAAGGAAAGTCATAGGGCTGCGGCCGATAAGTTAAGCGGCTCGGAATCGGCTACTTGCAACATCATTTTTGTTCGTCAGTGAGTGAAGAGCATGCGGGAAGAAGAAATACGACCGGCGGATTTGTTTCAGGAGTACCTAAGCTTAAGCATTCGAGATGTCGCGACTCATTTCGCCGATATATCCCGGGAAAATGTTCCGTGCCCCGGTTGCGGTCAAGAGAAATCTCGTCCGGCCTTCGAGAAGCTCGGGTTCGGTTATGTGGAGTGTGAAGGTTGCAGAACTCTCTACCAATCGCCGCGTCCCTCCATCGAAAGTTTCTCCCGTTTCTATTCGGATTCCGTCTCCGCCAAATACTGGGCTGAGGTGTTTTTTCCTGCCGTGAAGGAAGTCCGCCGCGAACGGATATTCCGCCCTCGCGTCGAGATGATTTCGCGGCTTTGTCGTGAACGCGGCGTCGCTCCTCGCGTCGTAGTGGAGGTTGGCGCCGGTCATGGCATATTTTTAGAAGAATGGCGTCGCGCAAATCCGGAATCGAGCGTGGCGGCTGTGGAGCCGAATAAGGAAATGGCGCGGGTATGTCGCGAGAACGGCATTGAAGTGTTGGAAGCCATGGCGGAACAAGCGGGCGCTTGGCATGGCAAAGCCGATTTGTTGGTGTGTTTTGAGGTCATCGAACACGTGCATAACGCGGCCGATTTCGTCAGTGCGCTACTGAAGCTGGTTAAGCCCGGCGGGTATTTGGCAATGACCGGATTGGGCGTGGAAGGATTCGATATTCAGGTGCTGTGGGAGCGATCGAACAGCGTATCTCCGCCGCACCATCTGAATTTCTTGTCCTGCGACGGCTTCGCGCAACTGTTACGAAACGCCGGTTTCGCCGCTGTCGACGTGTCCACGCCTGGACGGCTGGATGTCGACATCGTATATAATTCGGCGAACGCGGACGCCTCTGTTTTATCGGCGCATCGTTTTGAGCGCACCCTGCTATCGAGAGGCGACCAGACCCGCGCCGCTTTCCAAAAATTCCTCAGCGAGCATCAGCTGAGCTCCCATATGCTGGCGCTTGCGCAGCGTTGATTCTTGGCCTTAGATATTTCTATGACATTAAAGAAGCGTATCGCCTCTGGCGAAGTGACAGTTGGAGCGTGGTGCACGATTGCGCATCCGCAAGTTGTGGAGGCCATGGCGTCTATTCCAGGAATCGATTGGGTGGTCTTTGATCTTGAGCATACCGAGGTTAACGTAAACGATTTGGCGGCGTTGTTCATGGCGTGCGAGAAGCATCGCGTCGCCCCGCTTGTTCGTCTGTCCTCGCATGATCCGATTCAAGGGCGTATCGCGCTCGACCTGGGCGCCGTGGGACTACTTATTCCCGTCGTGGAGTCGGCTGAGCGATTCGCCGATCTTGCGCGTCATTTTGTCTATCCGCCAAAGGGCCGAAGAGGCGCCTGTTTGGCGCGAATCAACGGCTGGGGCGAGCGGTTCAGCGAGTATCAGACAGAATTCGAACCCATACTGATTCCCCAAATCGAGACGCCGGCAGGCGTGGCGCAAGCAAAGGCGATCGCCTCTCTGCCCGAGGTGGATGCGCTATTCATTGGTCCGTACGATTTGAGCGCTTCGCTTGGGTCGGCTGGCGATTTCACCATGCCGGCCTTCCGAGAAGCGGAGCGGTCGGTCCAGGAATCTGGCCGCGCCGCAGGCAAGTCGTTGGGAATGCATGTGGTGACGCCACGGCCCGAAGGTGTCCAGGCGCGGATCGACGAAGGATACCGTTTCATCGCTCTGGGGACCGACATCATTTGTTTGCGCGATAGCCTGCAACAGGCTGCGCTTATTGGTAAGTGAGGTCGACAATGCGCGCCGTATGCGTTATTCCAGCCCGCATGGGCTCATCGCGTTTTCCCGGAAAGCCGCTTGAGCCTTTGCTTGGGCTTCCCCTTATTCTTCACGTGTGGCGCCGTTGTCGCCTTTTCTCTGGTTTCGAGCGCTTAGTCGTCGCGACCTGCGATGAGCCGATTCGCCGCGCTGTTGAAGCTGCCGGCGGCGAAGTCGTCATGACTTCCGACAGCCATGAGCGGGCTACCGATCGCGTTGTCGAAACGATCGGGCGTCTGGAGTTGGGCCTGCAACCCGATGATTTTGTGCTCATGGTTCAAGGCGACGAAATCCTTGTCACCCCAACCATGCTTTCCGATATCACGGATGCTTATGTGAAGAGCCGCTCCCCCGTGGTTAATCTCGTAAGCGCCCTCTATCGGACGGAAGATCATGACAGTCCACATACCGTGAAGGTCGTCGCCGATCTTACCGGGCGGGCGCTTTACATGTCGCGCGCCCCGATACCTTCGAGATCTAGAGCGAAAGACGGCATTCCCATGTTCCAACAGACCGGCGTTATCGGATTTTCCGCGGAATTTTTGAAGCGGTATGGAACGCTGGCCCCGACTCCATTGGAGAAGGTCGAATCCGTGGACATGATGCGAGTTATCGAGCATGGCTATCCGGTGCAATTGGTCACCACATCCATTGAAACGATCGGTGTGGACACTCCGGAAGACTTAAAGCGTGCGGAGGATGTGTTGCGCGCTGATCCGCTCGTATCCCAATATCTTTGAGACTTAGTCCGATATGCCTAATAAAAGTGAAAATCGTCTGCGGGTTGGAATCGCTGGTTATGGCGTCGTGGGCAAACGCCGACATGCCTTCATAGATCAACACCCGCGCCTACGTGTGGTGGCCGTATGCGACCAGCAATTCTCCAATCGCGGCGAATTTGAGAGCGGCGTTCGCTTTTATCCGAATTACACCCAGATGCTTGAAGAATCGCTGGATGTATTGTTTGTCTGTCTGCCGAATTACATCGCGCCCGAGGTGACAATTGCGGGGCTGGAGCGCGGTCTTCACGTATTCGGGGAAAAGCCTCCCGCGAAAGATCTCGCCGGCATGCAGGCGATAATCGATTGCGAACGCCGCCATCCAGAACTCAAGCTGAAGTTTGGATTTAACCACCGCTATCACGATTCGGTGCGCGATGCGTTGCGCATTATCGAATCGGGCGAGCTGGGCGAAATCGTGAACATGCGCGGCGTGTACGGAAAATCCGCCATCATCAGTTTTGAATCCGATTGGCGAACCCGACGCGGAGAAGCAGGCGGTGGAATTTTGCTCGATCAAGGTATCCACATGGTGGACTTGATGCGTCTTTTCGCTGGCGAATTCGCCGATGTGAAGAGCTTTGTGAGCAATGATTTTTGGAAGCACGATGTCGAGGACAATGCTTATGCGTTGTTGCGCACGCAAGGCGGCATGGTGGCCATGTTGCATTCCACGGCGACGCAGTGGCGGCATACTTTCAATCTTGAAATCACCTTGTCTCGCGGAGCGCTGCTGCTTTCGGGAATTCTTTCCGGCTCCAAATCCTATGGACAGGAGCGCTTGGCCGTTTGCTATCGAGGCGTATCTGACTCCGGAAACCCGCGCGAGACGACAACCAGCTATATCGAAGACAACTCCTGGCGCGATGAGATTTTTGAGTTCGCTGATGCGGTGGTGAACCAGGCGCCAGTGGTGCATGGAACCAGCAGTGATGCGTTGCGAACGATGGAGTTGGTTTACCGTATTTATTCCGCCGATGACGACTGGCGGCGGAAATTCGAGTTGCTCGATAAATCTTAGCGCGATGGGAAGCTGGTAAGCGAAAGCATCATGTGTTTGTGGTTTTTTGATTTGGTTGGTCCTGTATTCGCAGCAGCATAAAACTTGCAGCTTGCAGTTTAATAAACATAATTTAAGAAGTGAGGGGTTTGTGAAAAGCAGTCGTCAATTGATGGCCAGCATCTTTTTGCTGGTCGCAGCATGTGGCAGTGCAACCGCCGATGTTCTTCCAGACTATTACAGTGAGCCAGGTCTTTATCCCAATCGGGATTACGTCAACCAGCACGCAGCCGAACATATCGACCCATTTTCGGGCAGTCTTCAGCTTCAATATACCGTATTCATCTTCCCGGGAATGGTGGGCTTGATCTCAGTGTTCAGCGCTCTTACAGCAGCTCGTCCGTTTATCCCGGCGCCAGCGACTTGGCTCCTTCCGGTTTAGGATGGACCATTCATTTTGGCCGGATCCTAAAAAACGATAGCCAGATTTGCACGGACCTCAATCCAAACGTTGCATCCGATAATCCGGTTATAGAGTTGCCTGACGGCAGTCGTCAGCCTCTTTATAACGCAAGAACCGTTAATGGTTCCGGGCCGCTATTTCTCACGCCGCAACGTTGGAAGGCTGATTGCGCGCCCGGCGGTGGCGGGTTGACGGTTACCTCGCCTGCCGGTGTTCGTTACGATATGACGGTAGCCGGAATCGAAGGCGCTGGAGAGCCCAAGCCGCGCTACTCCTGGTACGCGAGCAAAATCACCGATCGAAACGGTAACTACATATCGATTGCTTACTCTACCTCGACCGGCTTTCCGTTCATTAGCAGCGTTTCAACCAGCGACGGGCGAAGCTTAGCCTTTACATACTTTAATGCAGGAACGTCCGGTGCTCGGATTGCCACAATTACTGGCGCCCCTGGCCAGACCTGGAGCTACGGATATCAACAAATTAGCGGTTTCGCCAACAAGTATTTTCTTACAACGGTTAGTCGCCCCGATGGAACGATTTGGCGATATGACAACTATGGAAATCTTGGGACAGCCGCAGGCAGCTATCTAATTCAGCGGGTTACCTATCCGCAAGGCGGCGCGGTGTCTTATTCATACGGCTGGGTAAACTTCAACGCGCAGGCTCCGGGGACGTTAACGCCGGTTGTCGCAACAAAAGTCGGGGGCAGCGGTACATGGACATTCGCTTATGCACCCGGCAGCGGTGGCGTTCACGACCAGACTTTTGTAAATGCCCCCAATGGAGTGACTACCTACTGGCATGTCGGCTACAACACGGTCGGATCGGGTGATGTATGGAAAGTCGGGTTGCTTGTTCAAAAGACAATCGGTTCTGTGCAGACGGAAACGTACACCTGGGACAAGCAAGTCCTCTCGAATGAGGACTATGCTCGCGTCGCGCCTTTCAACACAAAGGCCGACATCAATTCCGTCGCCCCGATCATGACTGGTCGAACGATCAACCGTGATGGAACCAATTATTCGACGACCTATTCGAGCTTCGACGCCTATGGCAATCCCCAACTTATCGCTGAAACGGGGAACGCCTCACAAAGTCGATCGCTAACCTACCACGTAGACACCAACAAATGGATCGTCAATCAACTCAAAGACGAGACCATCTCTGGTGTGGGCTCCATCGGGCGAACGTTTGATGGCAATGGCAACCTCTCTTCGGAAAATAAATTCGGCGTAGCTACTTCCTTCAGTCGTCATTCAACGGGAGACATTCATACCGTCACCAACGCTCGCGGCGCCGAAACGACGCTAACAAACTACAAGAGAGGCATACCGCAATCGGAACAACATCCGGAAAGCGTTTCGCTTTCTCGCATTGTGAGCGATGCGGGCAACGTGGTTTCGGAAACGAATGGCGAAGGCCACACAACTACTTTTACGTATGACGGCCTGAACCGACTCACGTCAATCAATTACCCCTTACGCAACGACGTCGCAATTGCTTGGTCGGCGACCGCGCGAACGGTCACCCGCGGGGGCTTCATCGAAACGACTTATTTCGATGGCTTTGGCCGTCCGACCACCATCAATACGGCGGGCATTGCGCGATCGATGCAATACAACGCCCTTGGTCAGAAAACCTTCGAATCCTACCCGGGCTCGTCGTCCGGAACCTCGTTCGTCTACGATCTGCTGGATCGCCTCCATACCATTACCCACGCTGACAGCTCGGGAAAATCGTTCGCTTATGGAGTCGGCAATACCGTGACTGTCACGAATGAGCGCACACATGCGACGACGTATACCTACCGGTCATTTGGCGACCCCGACAAAAAGTCGCTTTCGGCGATTAACGCTCCCGTGTCGAGCGCGAGTATGTCAATTGCGCGCAACGGGTTGGATCAGATCACACAGATAACACAAGCCGGATTAACCCGAAGTTACGGGTACGATTCGCGCTTTTTCCTTACATCCGAAACGCATCCAGAGACTGGCGTGACCTCATTTGGACGAGACCCAGTCGGCAACTTGATTTCGCGGCAAGTCGGCGGTTCGCCGGTAACAATCTATGGTTACGATGCTCTCAACCGGATGACGAACATTGCTTATCCCTCGGGGACGCACAGCGTTGCATTGGGATACAACAAGAACAACCGCCTCACCGCAGTCTCGAACGGCCTCGCGCAACGTACATACAGCTTTGACGCGAACGATAAAATCGATATGGAAAGCCTCATCGTGGATGGCATCACGTTTTCGCCTACCTATGGCTATGATGGCAACGATCAACTCAACACGATTACTTATCCATGGTCCGGCAGAGTAGTGACCTATTCGCCAGATGCGCTTGGTCGGCCAACAGTGGCTGCGCCGTATGTGACTGGCGTCAATTATTGGCCCTCGGGGCAATTGCAGCGAATTTCCTTTGCTAACGGCGTGACAACCGACTTCGGTCAAAATGCACGTCTGTGGCCTAGCAGCATCTATACGCGAAAAACATCCACGTATCTGAATACCGCATACGGCTACGACTATGCCGGTAATCCGACGACCATTACCGACTCGGTGGATTCCTCATTCAATCGTGGGCTGAGTTATGACGCAATCGATCGCGTGATCAGGGCTGATGGTCCTTGGGGGGCGGGAACGTCAATCGGCTACGATGGCGCTGGCAATATTACTTCCCAAGTGCTTGGCGGTATGAATTTGTCATATGGTTATGACGGGCAAGGTCGTTTAAGCACGGTCTCCGGCGGCAAGAATTACACCTTCAGCTATGACGTTTATGGCAATGCGATTGGGAACGGTTCGAGCGCCTTTAGCTATGACCACGCCTCAAATCTTCGATGCGCGAACTGTAGCGTTAATCCGATCCAGTACGACTACGACGGCAAGAACATGCGGGTCTCAACGCTCAAGAATGGAAGCAAGACCTACGAGGTTTATACCCACGACGGCAACCTGCTGATGGAGTACACGCCGGCGACTGGTTTACTGGTCGAAAATATTTATGTCGCCGGCAAGCGCGTCGCATCCCGACGGTATGATCAAAGCACGGTAACGACGCTAACCACGTCCCCCAATCCGTCCGCGACCGGTCAGCCAATGAACCTCGTTGCGACGGTTAGGGGCGGCAATCCAACGGGCACGGTAACATTTAAAGAGGGAGCGGCGGTCTTGGGAACAGCCGCTCTCTCGGGTGGCGTGGCAAGCATGAGCGCCTCTTGGCTGACATTGGGCGCTCACTCCTTGACTGCAACGTATTCCGGCGATGCGGTCAATCTCCCGAGCACTTCCGGTACGGTGTCGCACGATGTCAGAGTAACAGTACCCACCACGATTAATTTCTCGGTGGGGCCGAATCCGGCGGAGGCGGGGCAATCCATCGCGCTATCGGCCAGCGTCAATGGCTTCAATCCGACCGGCGCCATTACATTCAAAGAGAGCGGTTCGCCGCTTGCATCGGTCGCCCTAAGTTCGGGAAGCGCGATTCTGGTGCTTCCATCGATGAGCGTTGGCAACCACAGCCTTTCCGCTTCATACGCGGGCGACCCAAAGAACGACCCCAGCGTATCCGGCGCGATCACGCAGGTCGTTACGCCAGCGGCTACGAACACCGCGCTTGCTATTTCCCCGAATCCCTCCAGTGACGGTCTGCCGGTCGTGTTAACGGCGACGGTAACTGGCCGCTCGCCAACGGGGCCGGTTACTTTCGCCGACGGCGGCGTGGTGCTCGGGACAGTGGCGTTGAATAATGGCGTTGCGTCGTTAAGCGTCGGCAACTTTGGTTTCGGCACGCATAACATCACCGCGGACTATGGCGGCAGCAGTAATCATTTGACTAGCTGGGCGTCGGGTACGTTATCCGTCACGCGCGTGGGTACAACAACGGCGTTAACTGCATCGAAGACCAGCGTGACGCCCGGGACGTCAGTAACGTTCTCGATCAACGTATCGGGCGCCGGGACTAATCCAACGGGCGCAGTAACACTGAAAAACGGCGCCGCAACGCTCGCAACGCTGACCTTGGTTAACGGCGCTGCATCGTTCGCCACCAGCTCCTTGTCCACCGCCACGCACTCGATTACCGCAACCTACAGCGGCGACGGCAGCAACGCGCCCAGCACGGGAGCAATCCAGGTAACGGTTTACGATCCGTCGGTAATCATGACGATCATCAACAATCTTTTGCTGACGGATTGAGGCGGACGCGATGAAAAAGACTACAAATAATCGGCCAATATCGAGAGCCCAAACAATGAGAAAGCGCGTTCCATTTCATAACGTCATGGCGGTGGTGCTGTTGGTGGTTTCTCTGCTGGGCAGCATGACAGCGCAGGCGTTGGAGACCATTACTTACTACCACAACGACTTCGCAGGAAACCCGCTTGCGGCGACCGACGAAAGCGGAAATCTTCTTTGGAAGGAAAACTATCGGCCATATGGCGAGCAAGTAAAGAAAGAGGACGGCGGGACCAATTCGGATTGGTTCACAGGTAAGCCGTATGAATCATCGACTGGGCTTAGCTACTTCGGAGCGCGGCATTACGATCCAGCGATTGGGCGGTTCATGGGGATCGATCCGCAAGGGGTAGTTGAAACAAATATCCATAGTTTCAATCGGTATGGGTATGGGAATAATAATCCATATAAGTTCGTCGATCCGGATGGGCATTCGCCGATTGATGTCGCTTTTTTAGCCTACGATCTTGGCGCGCTGGGCGTTGCGTTCTATACCGGGCAAGGCGTGGGCGCAGCAGCTCTGGATGTGGGATTGAGCGCGCTTGGCGTGATGAGCCCGATTCCTGGCGCTGGGCAAGTGATGAAGGGATGGCGGGCGGCCGAGCGGGCTGGAGAAGTGGCTAAGGCCGGGGAGCGGGTGGCTGAAGGAGCAAAAAACGTAGACAAATGGAGCCGTGAAGCTAAGAGCATTATGGATCAAAATGTTTTGGGTGCCGCACAAAAAGGCAAGGGCCGTATGATTATATCGGACCTTAATGATCCAAAATTTAAAGGCATGGATAAATGGAGTTATGGTGAAACTTCTGTCAATGGCTTGCGTTCAGAAGTGCATTATGTACGCGATCCCAAGACAGGACAGCTACTGGACTTTAAGTTTAAGCATCATAGTACTGACCGTATCGGCATTTATGAAAAGACGCCGGGTAAATAAATTGCCGAGAGGCTTAAGGAATTTGCATGCTAGTAAAGTGTTTAATTAACGACCTTGCGCAGCTAAATAATGTTGAACTAATTGATCGCCTCAGTAAGTCAATACATCTTGATGGTCCTGATCGAGACCTTGTTGTAGGGGGCAACTATAAAGTCCAAGCGATCGAGATACAACACGGATCCTTGTGGTATTACCTTCATACCGTTGATGTAAATGATTATCCATTGCCATATCCAGCGGAATTTTTTTCGGTCATGGATGGGAGCATTCCGGAGGGTTGGATTGCCAACATTGTCCTCATTAGTGGGAGCATGATTTTAAAAAGACTTTCGTTTACGGAGTGGGCAAACGATGATGCCTTTTACGAAAAATTGATTGATGAGGATGTTGGCTCTGTGAATGTTTACTTGAGAAATAACAAGCGTAGCCTGGGTTGAACTCGTAGGTCGGATAAGCGAGGCGCAATCCGACGTATGGGTTTACCTAGATTATTAGTGTGTCGGAAGGTGCTGGCGCTTGTCTACTTACACGAGCTTTCAAAGAGCCTATATGACTACCAAGTATTATTATTGTTCATGTTTTAGTGGGTGACTAGCGGGGCTAGGCGACAATCGGATTTTCAGGAGCAAGGTTATTCACTAAGAGACGCTTTTCGCTTCACGAGGGGCTGATGTTTTTACTTCAATTACTATCAACTAAATAAAAAGGAACGGAACAAATGAAATTGTTACTCGCGTTAATTTGCTGCTTTGGCGTTGGTTTTTCTCACGCGGCCAGTGTTACAGACGCCACCATTCAAATCGTGGCGACGCAAGACGATGGTTCCGCCAATGGGTGGTTCTGGATTCGGGTCAATACAAGCTTTACCGCTCTGCCGGCTTGTCATACTGCTCCAACAGATCGAGTCGCCTGGGATCTGTCAATTCCTGTGTCCAAATATTCATACGGAATCGCGATGTCTGCTCATGTGTCCGGTAAGCGTGTGAATGTGGATACTCACGACACATGCTTTAATGGTTACGCAAAGGTTCGTAACATTTATTTTTCACCGTGATTCGTAACTGCGGAGATAAATCCGGATTGGCGATGGTCTAATCCGGTCTTGTTCTCATGGCGCCTTTTAGAACATTTACACTGATTTTGTTGGTCTCCGCGCTGTTTCATGTTGGCGTGGTTATTTTGATTGGTGCGCCCTCGGGGGCGGCGCTGGATGGCGTTCCAACACCACAAGCACTTGAAGTGCGTTTGGCGACAACGTTCGGGGATGGTGATTTCGAGCGGTTAGGGGAAGGGGCAATCGAAACTCCGCCAATTCCCATAGCTGTGGCTGAAGAACAAGGGCAAGTCGCCCAGGCATCTTTTCAGGGGATGGAGCGAACATTGCCCGATCTGAAGCAAGAGGCGCGCTCCTCCAGGCTTTCACCATTATCGGAGGCGGGCGTGGATGCAGATGTTACAGAGAGTTCAGTGCTCGACACCGATTTAGCCTTACCTAAGATATACCGGAGTGAAAGCGAACTCGATTTCCCCCCAAAAGCGTTAACGTCAGTTCTGGCCGAATTTCCCGCGAATGCGTCGGCGGAGAACGTTCACGGTAAAGTGGTGCTGATGGTGCTAATCAGCCGACATGGTGCTGTCGATGACGTCAAGGTATTGGAGGGGACGCCGCCGGGTTACTTTGAAGCTTCCGCGGTGGCTGCAATGAGAGGAATGCAATTTTCACCGGGGCAAAAGTCAGGCCATCCAGTGAGCAGCAAGCTCGAACTCACCATAAACTACGGGATTGCAGTTTCGCAGTAGCCCTCGTAGCGCATATAATTCCGGTGCGATCTGTCCCGGATCGAATTGAGAATCTATTCTGAGATACTAAGGATCGGGAAGTTATTCCGTACCCGATCCTTAATCCATTTGGACCAAACCCGCGAAAAGATCATCCATTGAACATCGCGGGTCCGAAATCGGGCGGCGCGTCATCCCTGTCGCGGACGTGCAATATTTCCTTTTGAGGGCACTATTTGTGAATACCGTTGATCGCATTTTTGCTTCAGCCGGCGCTGGTGAGTCCTTTGCCGCAGGATATCTTGAATACTGCAACAAGCTGCTGTCGAGCCTCGATACCGGCGCCGTGGCGCGCATGATCGATGAGATCGTCTCGGCTCGCGCTCGGGATAGTCAGATTTTCTTCATTGGCAATGGCGGAAGCGCATCGACTGCTTCGCATTTCGCTAATGATGTGGCGATTGGCACGCGGTGCCCGTGGAAGCCGTTTCGCGCAATCGCGTTGACGGATAATGCGGCGATCATGACCGCGATTGCCAACGACGACGGTTACGAGCAGGTCTTTGTGAAGCAACTTGAGGCGTTGATGAAGCCGCGCGATGTCGTGGTGGCTATCACTGCATCCGGCAATTCGCCAAATTTGGTTAAGGCGTTCGAATTCGTTCGGGCTCACAAGGGCATTGGCATCGCGCTTACCGGTTTTGATGGTGGCCGACTTGCTCAAATGGCCGATATAGATGTCCAGGTGACAACTCCCAAGGGCGAGTATGGGCCGGTTGAGGCGGTTCATGGCGTGCTTCTTCATCTCGTGGGGAATTATCTTATCCAGGTTGTGCGCGGTGAAACGCAGCAAGCCTCCCGCACTAACCCGGCTGTCGCCGCAGTGAGTGGATCGTAAAAAATGCAAATCAATCTCTCCGGTCAACGGGCTTTGGTGACAGGGGGTACGCGAGGCATAGGCGCGGCGATTGTCGAGGTGTTGGCGGAAGCCGGCGCCGAGGTCGTCGCTACTGGGCGTGATCCGGAAACGGTTTCTCGTTGTCGTGAAAAGGCGCTGGCGGCCAAAAGCGCTGTCAAATATGAGGCGTGTGATTTTTCTGATGCTGTCGCGGCCGAGGCTTTCGCCAATCGCATGGGCGAGGGAGGATTCACCATTCTCGTTAATAACGCAGGCATCAATAAAATCGCCCTGGCGGGGGATGTTGACATGGCGGATTGGGATCGTGTGCAGCAGGTCAATTTGCGCGCACCCATGCTGCTTTGTCGCGCGCTAGCGCCGAAAATGGCGGAACGCGGTTACGGGCGCATCGTGAATATCGCATCGATTTTCGGTCATGTATCCCGCTCGAAACGCGTCTCGTATTCGACAAGCAAGGCGGGTTTGCTGGGTATTACGAGAGCTGTCGCGCTTGATTACGCGACACGCAACGTGTTGGTTAACGCAGTGGCGCCGGGCTTCATCGATACCGAGCTTACTCGATCGATTCTAAGTGAAGGCGAGCGGGACCAATTGGCGGCTGCGGTGCCAATGGGGCGCTTCGGCAAGGAGCGGGAAATCGCCATGCTGGTGGCGTTTTTGGCCAGTCCCGCCAATGGTTATGTCACGGGCCAAAGCGTGGTCGCTGATGGAGGTTATATTGTCACTTGATGTTGTGTTGGAAAAATTGGAGATCCAGTCGCACCGGGGCCCTTACTCGGTGGTGTTCTGCGACGAATTGTTCGAAGGTCTTACCGGCTCGGTGGGCGGGCCGGCCCGCTTTTACATTCTCGACAAGCGCTTGGTTGAACTATATCCCAACGTGTTACGTCCAATCGCGGAGTCCGGACGCGCGTTGCTGATTGAGGCGAACGAGCAGAACAAGAGTCTTGAGTGCTTCCCCGCTTATGTCGAGCGGCTGGTGGCCGGCGGTTTTCGTCGCGATCAACGGTTGGTCGCCGTGGGCGGCGGCGTCATACAAGACATCACCTGCTTTCTAGCGTCCACGATGATGCGGGGCGTTGAGTGGGAATTTTTTCCGACGACGTTACTGGCGCAAGCGGATTCCTGCATCGGTTCGAAGAGCTCCATCAATTGCGGCGACGTTAAGAATATTCTCGGCACTTTTCTTCCGCCTGTTCAGATTACGATTTCGACAGCGGTTCTTGGCACGCTTTCCGAGAACGACATGCGTTCCGGGATTGGCGAAATGCTCAAGGTGCATATCATTGATGGGCCGGACAGCTTCGACGCGATATCGCGCGACTTGAAAAAGCTGCTTCAGGAGCAGGCGGTATTGCGGCGGTATTTGGTGCGTTCCCTGGAAATAAAGCAGCGATTTATCGAGGCTGACGAGTTCGATAAGGGCGTACGAAACGTCATGAATTACGGCCATAGCTTTGGCCACGCTATTGAAAGCGCCACGAACTTCGCCGTGCCGCATGGCATCGCCGTCACCCTCGGAATGGATCTCGCAAACTACACATCCGTTCGGTTGGGCAGGATGGATGGTAAACATCTGGATCGGATGCGGCCTGCGCTACGTGCGAATGCCGGTGAGTTTGTCGGCGTCGATATTCCGGTCGAACCTTTCTTCCGTGCAATTGGGAAAGACAAGAAAAACGTCGCAAGTCGCTTGGCTTTGATATTGCCGAACGCTTCCGCTCGGGTTGAAAAGGTGCTGGTGGATTTCGACGATGTCTTTCGTGGCATATGCATCGACTATTTCACTGATTTACGGCGGGGAGCGCAGTGATGAATCGTAGCGTTCGGGTCGCCGTCGCCTCTCGTTCATTTTCGCGTAATCCCATACTGCGTGGGGAGCTACTGGCGCGTTACGAGAACGTCACCTTCAACGATGCCGGCGTAAGTCTTGAAGGGGCTGCGCTGATCGACTTTCTTCAGGGACACCAAAAAGCCATCCTGGCTCTCGAACGCTTGACCGAACCAGTGCTCGCGCAGTTGCCCGACCTGAAGGCGGTAGGCAAGTATGGCGTCGGCTTGGATAAACTGGATCTAAGCGCTATGCGCCGACGCGGCGTCAAACTTGGCTGGACGCCAGGGGTCAATCGTCGTTCGGTATCCGAATTGGTGATCGCCTCGGCCATAGGCATGCTGCGCAACCTGTTCGAGGCTAATCGAGAGGTGCGGACGGGCGGATGGCGGCAACATGTCGGAGGGCAACTAAGCGAGCGGACCGTGGGCATTGTCGGGCTTGGTCATGTCGGCAAGGACTTGGCGCAATTGTTACGGCCTTTTGGATGCGAGGTTCTCGCCAATGACCTGCTTGATTTTCCAGAGTTCTGTGAGCGCCACGCAGTGCGGCAGATGGGGCTTAAAGAATTGTTGAGCGCCTCCGACATTGTGACGATTCATTTGCCGCTGGATGACTCGACTAAGGGGCTATTTAGCGA
>DATLHW010000288.1:0-2160 GCA_035539675.1 Burkholderiales bacterium
TCCTCAAGCAGCAGATCCAACGCTCCCCAGGCGAACGCGCCATGCGCGCCGCCTCCTTGCAGCGCCAGCGCGATGGGTTTTGCATCGCAATTGGGTTTATACGGCTTAGCTTTTGTAGGCATGATGTCTTCTCAATGTTGAGTCCAACCGCCATCCATCGGAATTGCGTTCGCCGTCATTGAAGCCGCCTCATCGGAACAGAGGAAGGCCGTCAGCGCCGCTAACTCCTCCACTCGGACAAACTCTTTGCGGGCTTGATGCACCAACAGGACATCGCGCACCACGTTCTCTGGTGGAATGCCATGCGCCTTCGCCTGATCGGCAATCTGCTTGTCCACCAACGGCGTCTTCACGTAGCCAGGGCAAATCGTGTTGCAAGTAACGCCATACTCGGCCAATTCGATGGCGACCGTTTTAGACAACCCGATCATCCCGTGTTTAGCGGCGACATAGGCGGACTTGAATGGCGAAGCGGTCAACCCATGCGCGGAGGCGATATTGATGATGCGCCCCCATTTACGCGCCTTCATTTCCGGCGTTACCGACTTGATCAAGTGAAACGCCGAGGAGAGATTAATCGCCAGAATCGCATCCCACTTTTCTTCGGGGAACTCTTCAATAGGGGCCACAAATTGAATGCCGGCGTTGTTCACGATGATGTCGATTTTGCCGAATTCCGCTCGCGCATAATCGGCCATCGCGCGGATTTCCTGAGGTTTGCTCATATCGGCCGGTGAATAACGCACCCGCACGCCAGTTCGCTTCTCAAGCTGAGCGCGCAATGTCTCGATCTCATCGGCCTTGCCGAAGCCGTTGAGTAATACATCAGCGCCTTTCTCGGCAAGCGCGGTTGCGATGCCAAGTCCAATACCGCTGGTGGAGCCGGTTACGATGGCGGATTTTCCTTTCAGCATGTCACTCTCCTTGTGTGCGAAGAAAAAGAAACTTTTGTTACCTAAAACGACGGCTTCCAGATCTTTTGTTAAAGCGGCGAGTTGCCCATCCGATTAACCGAACGGATGTAGGAGCGAGCTTGCTCGCGATCAACCGTCCCTTCGCGAGCAAGCTCGCTCCTACAAGAGGCGGATGGGCATTCGGCGATGATCTATCCTGTTACCGATGCGCTACTTGCCGGACTGGCTCCTGCGCCGTTTTCTCCTCCACCTCATTCGTCCTGGTGAATCGTAAATGTGTGATATCGGCCTTAAAAAACATGCTCCAGGTCCATTCCACCCAAATACGGATCTTACGCCCCCAGGTCGGCATTCTCGCCAGATAAAACGCACGCCACAACAGCCATGCCGGGATGCCCGATAAACGAATGCCATAGACTTGAGCAACACCATTCATATGCCCAATCGTGGCCATCATGCCCTTCGATTCGTAAGAAAATTGGTGTGTCGGCTGCGCCATTATTTGCTGCGCGATATTCATCGCCAGTTGTTGGGCCTGGGCGACGGCGAACTGGGCCGTCGGTGGAGAAAACTGATCGTTCGCAGCATTTTTTACGAGTGCGCAGTCGCCGATCGCCCACGCCTGGGGAACGCCGCGAACAGACATATCGGGTTCGGTTTCTATTCGTCCCCGTTGTGTCGGAACAGCAAGCCGCTCAACCAGCGCGGTAGGCTTGGAGCCGATAGTGCAAATCACCGTGGCGCCGGGAATGACGTCACTGCTGGCGAGCGTTACGCCGTTCTCGTCCACCTTCGCCGCTCTCGCTTTCAAGCGAACAGCAATGCCTCGTTTCGACATTGACTGCGCCGCGGTCAAGCCAAGCGCCTCCGGCAACTCCAACAATAAGCGGTCCGCATCCTGAAGTATCGTCACCCTTAACTCGTGCTCATGCACGAGCGGGTAATAGCGTCGGGCGCTATGGATGAAGTCCGCTAGCTCACCGGCGACCTCCACTCCGGAAAATCCGCCGCCGATGACAATAAAGTGTCCCAATCGCTGACGAAGTTCGGAATCCGTTTCCAGTTCAATGCGCGCAATCCGCTGCAAAACACGATTGCGAATGGCCATGGCGTCGCCCACCAATTTCAGCGGCAGGGCGTGCTCCTCCATGCCCGGCACAAGCGCCATGTTCGCGCGCATCCCAAAAGCGAACACGAGGTGCTCGTAGGCGATCTCGCGCATTCCCGCCAGCGTGTCCGCATGAAC
>DATLHW010000289.1:0-18619 GCA_035539675.1 Burkholderiales bacterium
CTCCAGTGTTTTACGTACATTAGTCGCAAAATTGACTCAGTTCCCACTCTAGTTTTACGGAAATCTAGCCCGGCCATTTCATAAATTGCGCGAGCCCTCGCTGGTCTTTTGATCCGTAGGAAAATTTTGTTCAGTCGGGCGTATGAATAACTACGCCGCTCCCTCACAAAATCTCCCTACGAATCAAAATCCGGCGCGATCATTTCGCGAATTTATGAAATGTCCGGGCTAGAAACTTCGGGGTTTTGTTCTTTAATAAAGGGTAGCGTCTATTCCGCTGACCGAGTAGCTGTCCGGCGCGGCGATGGCGCATAGAATAAGAAGCTGTTGGTTAAAAAATTGTTCCGTTTTTAACCAGCCCGTTTCTATTTTCCGCCGGTTTTGGCGCCATACCCCGGAGGACTGGAAATGAATCAGAGCGATTTTAAGCAATCGATTGATATGGCTTGTCAGCGAATTGCTGAAGCGATGGACAGGTCGCAAATTTATCCGGAGGCGAGTTCGTCGGTCAGCCTTCTCCGCGACTGCTCTGGGGCCTTGGAGGCGTTGCGCGCGGCGATGCAAGGTATGGAGGGCGCAACCTCCCCAAGTTCGCAATTGGTTGCGTTGGAGCAATCCAACCAGGTTTTGAAGCTGGAGGTGGCGGCGACCGGTTGGACGAGGAAGGCGTTGCGGGCGACGCAGGATAGACTGCAATTTCTGCTTTCCGCTGTTTCGGCTGTCGTTTATGCAGCCAGGCCCGGCGGCGATTTCGGCGTTACCTACATGAGCGAAAACGTCACGTCGCTTCTCGGCTATGAGGTGCGTGACTTCATTGAGGATCCCAGCTTCTGGATCACGCACGTCCATCCTGACGATGCGCCGCGCATGTTGACGGAGATGCCTCGGGTGTTGATCGATGGCTACCACGATAGCGAATATCGTTTCCTGCATAAGAACGGTAGCTATCGGTGGATGCGGGACGAATTCAGGCTGATTACGAGTCCCAACGGCGAGCCGGTGGAAATTGCTGGGTATTGGATCGATATCACCGACCGCAAGCGGACAGAGGAAGCGCTGCGGAACTCCCATGACGAACTCGAAAGGCGGATCTGGGAACGCACCGCCGAACTGACCGAAGCCAACGAGGCGTTACGGGCTGAAATCGCCGAACGAAAGCGGGCCGAGGAGGCGCTTAGCCGAAGTCGGAAAATTCTGGAGGATTTTTTCGAAAACGGCGCGATGGGGCTGCATCTCATCGGACCGGATGGAATTATTCTTCGCGCCAATCAGGCGGAGCTGGATCTACTAGGTTATTCACGAGATGAATACGTGGGCCATCACATCGCCGAGTTCCACGTCGAGCCACAGGCGATCCAGCAGATGCTGCGCCGGCTTCGCGCGAAGGAAACGCTGGAGAACTGCGAGGCCGCGCTTCGCTGCAAGGACGGCTCTATTCGTCACGTTCTTATCTCCTCCAGCGTGTTTTGGGAGCAGGACCGATTTATTCATAGTCGCTGCTTCACTCGGGATATTACGGAACGAAAGCGGGCGGAGCAGGCGCTTCAGCAGGCGAAGGATGAGCTTGAACTGCGGGTAAAGGAACGCACGGCGGAGTTGCTGATTTATCAGGGACAGTTGCGCGCGCTTGCGGCAGAGCTTTCTCGAACCGAACAGCGCGAACGGCGGCGTATCGCCACCGAATTGCATGACAATCTGGCGCAGTTTTTGACGGTTTCACGAATGAAGCTCGCCTCGTTGCGTCATGTGTTTCCGGCATCCCAAAGCCCGGTTGAAGTGGCTGATTTGGATGAGTTGCTGAATCAGGCGCTTATTTATACAAGAACGCTGATGTCCGAACTGAGTCCGGTCATGCAGCATCAGAATGATCTGCGCTTTGCCTTGAAAATCGTCGCCCAGGGCATGCTAACGCGCGGACTTGACGTCAAGGTGGAGGACGACGGGCAACAAAGACCGCTGCAAGAGGATGTGCTCAACATGCTTTTTCAGGCGGTGCGCGAACTGCTTATAAACGTAGTGAAGCACGCAGGAACAACAAAAGCACGGGTGCTGGTGCGTCATTTCAAAGATAAAGTACGAATTACCGTAACCGATAAGGGAAAGGGTTGGGACGTTGAAGCGGGGCATCGTTGCTCCAGCGGCGGCGGCTTCGGCCTTTTCAATATTAGAGAGCGGTTAGACCTAGTGGGAGGAAGAATGGAAATCCAATCAATGCCGGATCAAGGCACGCGGATAACACTCACGGCGCCTTTGTTACAGGAACATGCAGTTGCAACCGCGAAACGTAGCGAACCACGGAAGCTGGATCGATCCGATCCGGCGGATGGCGACGCCCTGGCGTTCGGCGGCGTTCGAGTCATGCTCGTCGACGATCACCAAATGATGCGGGAGGGGCTGGGCAACATCATTGCTGGCGAACCCGGTCTGAAGGTTGTGGCCGAGGCGGCCGATGGCGAAAGCGCCGTGGAAACGGCGCTTCGCATCGGTCCGGACGTGATTGTGATGGACGTAAACATGCCTAAGATGAACGGAATCGACGCGACGCGGCAGATCACGGCCGAGAATCCGCAAATCAAGGTGATTGGATTATCCTTTTATGACGATCAAGGCACTCGGCGTGCGATGCGAAGCGCGGGCGCCGTGGCCTATCTCACCAAGGACGCGGCGTTTCAAACGCTCTGCGCTACGATCCGGGAGGTGACTAGCATTAGACTGACGGACGCCAACCGAAAGGAGCACGCCGCGTCAGTCGGCAAACGGAGCAAAAATAAAGTGACAAGCCAAAGAACTCAAAAGCGTCACGCATGAGCCCTCCGGACGATCTCGTTACTTGGCGAAAGTCGCAACGCACTGCATTGATCGCTGACCGGCTGGCGTTATCGGACGATGCTCAGGTTGCTATGCGTAAGGCCATCGCACAACATTTGGATGCGGTGCGCGTTGCTTTGCATGGCGCTGTGATCGGCTTTTGCTGGCCGTATCGGGGCGAACCGGATCTGACCGATCTCATCGAGTCTTGGCGCAATGACGGAATCGTGGCGACGTTGCCGGAGCCGCTGGAAGCGCAACGAGCCGTCCGGTTTCGGCGCTGGTCGCCTGATGTTCGGATGATTCATGGCGCTTACGGCATTCCGGTACCCGAGGGAACAGAGGTGCTGACTCCCGACTTGATTCTGGCGCCTTTGGTGGGGTTCGATGATCGTGGATACCGACTAGGTTACGGTGGCGGGTATTTCGATCGATTGATCGCGGATATTGTTCCGGCGCCCGTGGCGATTGGCGTGGGGTTGGAGCAAGCGCGGCTGAATACCATTTTTCCGCAACCTCACGATGCGCCAATGGATTACATTGTCACGGAGGCGGGTATTCGCGTTGTCGAGCCGCAGGGGTTGCGCGAATTGAGCGGTGAGCAGGTCGTGGAGCATTTGCGGTTGTTGCTGGCGTCTCGGCATCTGCCCCGCCTGCAATCCATGACACGAATCGAATTGAGTTCGCCCGTGTGTTATGCGGACGAATTTCCGGGATATTTTGGCGATTCGGAGGCGTCAAAGGAAAAATAAGCGACGGGGGAGGTGGTTAGATGTGGCGTTACTCATTCCTGATTTTCTGTTTGGCGGCGTCCGTCAGCGTTAGCGCGGCCGAAAGGGCCGTCACGCCTGAGCAATCGCTAGATGATGATCTCGCTGGGCCGCGAGTGGTTTGGTTGGGACAAATTACGCAAACGCTGATGTCTGCGGACGATACGTGCTTTGTTCTAAATCGGGTCCAGGAAATGTATGGCGGCTATGCCTATACGGCCACGAAGTTTGTGGCTTGCAACCCTGGCGGCTTTACGGGCGAAGCGTTTTCCCAGGGGAAAATTCTGCGAGTCGAAGGCAATCTCGGGGCTGACATGCGCCGGCGCATTGGCGGACAAGATATTCACGCGCATCTGGTCGCGGCGCCCAGACTTGATCCGCAACCGGAGTTTGTGGGTTACCCGGATTCGCCGTTTTATGACCGTTATCCCCATCGGTCGCCGTTTTATCACGATCCGTGGGGGCCGCATTTTCATGGGCGGGGCGGTTACTATCATCGGCGTTAATCGCGTATGCAATAGCGAGTAAAACACGCTCTAAATTCGACTAAATCAGGACTGCGGGGAAAGTGTTCCGGCAACGCGGCCGGGGCGCTTTTCCCGAAGTCCTGTTCAACTATATTTAATATTGAGGGTGGTAATGTTCAAGTTCAATCAACCGACCTACGAGCGCTTCAAGTTTCCTTTTGCCGGGGATGTGAATCAAGCCATCAATCCCTGGTCCTGGTGGAGCCAGTACGGACTGATCAATGTCAATTTGATGGCTTCGTCCAAACCGGAATTG
Source organism: Burkholderiales bacterium (assembly GCA_035539675.1). Taxonomy (GTDB): domain Bacteria; phylum Pseudomonadota; class Gammaproteobacteria; order Burkholderiales; family DATLHW01; genus DATLHW01. The sequence continues at coordinate 4,362 of DATLHW010000289.1, forward strand.
GAAAAGCGCATCGTCGAGGATGTCGCCAGCTATGGTAGCCAGCTTGGTCGAATCATGGACGTACTTTGCCTGCTTCGCCGTCATCTTCCTTCCGAAAACTGGAGTCTTAGCGACGCGGAAAAAAAAGCGATGGGCCAATTCGACGATCTGGTTCGCGGCATCAACGCCGTGAAAGCCGGCTATTCAGCGCCGACGCGGGAGAATGTCGAGAGTTTTATCGAGAGTTTGAAATATTTAAAGCAGCATGACGTCAAGGCGTATCAAGAAACCATGGGCAAGCTGGAAAGGGAGTTGGGCGCTCGGGAGTAACGCGCTCAGCCCCTCCTTGCGCGATGCACCAGCTTCCGCAATTCGCTAAACCACAACACCATGCTTGCCATCGCTGCGCAGACCAGCCACTGTTCGAAGCTCAGTGGGACCGTGCCGAATGCGACGTTAAGGAAGCCGAGATGAACAACCGCTATCTGTAGCGCTAGCGAAAAACCAACCGCGGCCCATAGCCACCCATTGGCGAACAGATGGCGGAATGCGCTTGTCGTATCCGAGCGTGAGTTGAAGCAGTTGAACAACTGCGCGAAGACCAACACCGTGAAGCCGGCGGTGCGGGCGTTGTCGAGGTCGCGCGAGCCTTCTATCAGTCCGCCGGGCAAGTACATATCGATTGTCAGCAGCGTCGCCACGGCCATGACGGCGCCGGTCTGAATAACGGTCGCCCACATCCGGGCGTCGATTACTCGTTCCGCCATACGCCTTGGCTTGCGCGCCATCACGTCCTCGGTTTCAGGATCGATGCCCATCGCCAGCGCCGGACCCGAATCGGTCAGCAGATTGATCCAGAGGATTTGCGTCGCGAGCAAGGGCAACGCCACCGCGCCCTCCGCGCCGGTCAATCCGATTACGCTGGCCAGCACCACGCCCAGGAAGACGGTCAGCACTTCGCCCATGTTCGAAGACAACAGGTAGCGCAGGAATTTTTTGATGTTGTCGAAGATGGCGCGGCCTTCGCGCACGGCTTCAACGATCGTGGCGAAATTATCGTCGGCGAGAATCATCTTGGCCGCTTCCTTTGTCACCTCGGTCCCCGTCTGGCCCATGGCGACGCCGATGTCCGCCGACTTCAGCGCCGGGGCGTCATTGACGCCGTCGCCGGTCATCGCCACTACATTGCCATCGGCTTGCAACGCATCGACGATCCGCAGTTTGTGCTTAGGCGCGACGCGCGCGAACACCGAGGTTTTGCGAACTGCTTCGGCGAAGGCGGCGTCGTCGAGCGCGTCAAGCTCAAGTCCCGTCAGCGCGGTCGCGCCTGCTTCGACGATACCCAAATCCGCCGCGATGCGCGCCGCCGTGCGCGGGTGGTCGCCGGTGATCATGATCACCCGAATGCCGGCGCGTCGCGCCTCGCGAATGGCCACGCCCGCTTCTTCGCGCGGCGGATCGATGATGCCCACCGCGCCGACATAGATAAGGTCTCTTTCGAGGGATTCCTCCATTTGCGGATCTTCGCTCGGATGGAGCGGACGATAGGCTACGGCCAGCGTGCGCAGCGCCGCGTCGGAGAGCGTGTTGACGTCGGCCAGGATTCGATTACGGATCTCGTCATCGAGCTCGATGACGTCCGTTCCCACACGCGCCCGGTTGCACCGTTTCAGCAGAACATCCGGCGCGCCCTTGGTAATGACGACGACCTCATCATTGTGTTCGTGGTCCACCTCGATCGTGGACATCATCTTGCGTTCGGAGGTGAACGGAATCGCGCTGATGCGATCGAAGCGCTGCTTGCGCCGCTCGGTTGCGCCCAACTTGTGCTCGGCCACCAGGAACGCCGCTTCGGTCGGGTCGCCTTGTATTCGCCATTCGCCTTCGTCCGTCCTGCGCAGGTCGGCGTTGCCGGCCAGACTGCCGCCGCTGAGTACGACAATGTTCTCGCTGTGCAGCGGCCCGGCGTTCAGTTCGGCGCCCGCGTGTTCGAACCGGCCGAGCGGCTCGTAGCCCACGCCCGTGACATGGGTGGCGCCCGAGGCGGTCATCACTCGCACGATGGTCATCTCGGATCGGGTGAGCGTGCCGGTCTTGTCCGATGCGATGACCGAAGCGGAGCCCAGCGTTTCCACCGACGATAGTTTTTTGACGATAGCCTTGCGCGCGGCCATTCTCTGCACGCCCATGGCAAGCACCACTGACAGGATCGCCGGCAACCCTTCGGGCACCGCCGCCACGGCCAGCGATACGCCCAGCAGCAGTACGGCGATGATGTCGTCGTTGGTGCGAATGTCGGCGATCAGAAAGATGGTTCCCATCACCACGGCGGCGATAATCACGACAGCGACGCCAAGCCAGCGACCTAGCCGGCCGATCTCTTTTTGCAACGGCGTCGGCTCCTCCTTTGTGGCTTCAAGCATTTCGGCGATGGAGCCCATCTGGGTATTCATACCCGTCGCGGTAACCACGGCGCGGCCATCGCCCTGAACAATCGCCGTGCCTTTGAAGACCATGTCGAACTGGTCCGCAAGCGCCGCTGGTTCAGGCAATGTCGCGGCATCCTTGAGCACCGCTTCGCTTTCGCCTGTTAGCGACGCTTCCTGCACGCGTAGTGACGAGGCATGAATCAGGCGCGCATCGGCGCCCACGGCGTCACCTTCGCCTAGCACCAGGATGTCGCCGCGTACGAGTTGCGCACTTGGTATGCGCATCAAATGCCCATCCCGCACGACAGAGGATGTAACGGCCGTCATGCGGGCCAGCGCGGCGACGGCGTTCTCCGCTTTTGCTTCCTGCACATAACCCAAAATCGCGTTAAGGACGACGATCAGCGCAATGACAATGGCGTCTACCGGCCAGCCGACCAAGCCTTCGATGGACCAGGCCACCAGCGCAATAGAGATGGCGGCCAGCAATAGGTAAATGAGAGGATCCTGGAACTGGGACAGTACCCGGCGCCAACCTGATTGACGCGGGGCCGCGCGCAACTCATTGGGCCCATCTTGCGAAAGCCGGCGCGCGGCTATATCAGAGGAGAGCCCGTTTTCGATGTCAGCCCCGAGGATTGTCGCCACCGCTGCGACGTCATGGATGGACGGGTCTTCGAGTCGGTCTGCTATCGCCATGTTTGGGTTCTCGTATCGTTTGTGGTTGGGACTCATGCAAAACCGTCCCAGTAAGGTGCCGGCGCAGAAAGTTTGAACTTGTCCGGCAATGAAGGCGGAGCAGGGAATTTAACCCGGACATTTCAGTGCGCCGTGCAAGGGCAACGCTGCTGAGCGGTTTTGCGTAAGTCCCAATAGAATTATGATGCGTAAGCTTGGGCGTGGCTTACGCACGCTTGAAAAAACAGCCGGCCCACACTTCGTTCGTCGTGCAAGGCAAATGCCGTCACGAAACGCGCGCCAGTTTTAGTGGTATTTCGTTATTCACAACTTGTCGCCGCGACTGCAAAGAAACGGGATGAGTTCCGCGGCGGTAGGTAGCTCGATCAGCTGTTTTGTCTATAGTTGCTGTTGAGGAACGGATGAATTTATTTCGTACAAATTCCTTAGTCGGCTAGAATCCCGTCCCCATGAATCAAATTCTTCTCTATTGTCGTCCAGGTTTTGAGCACGAATGCGCGCAGGAGATTGTCGATCGGGCCGCCGATGCGACAATCGAAGGCGAGGCCGAAGCGGAACCTGATAGCGGCTTTGTCCTTTTCTCGTCCGCCGGCGCTAATCAGGTGGAGCGACAGCAGCAGTTTAGCGATCTCGTTTTCGCCCGGCAGTGGGTTCATTCGGTCGAATATGTGGACAATCTTCCTAACCGCGATCGACTGACGCCATTGTTGGAGCGTTGCCGGTCGAGGAAGAAATTCGGCGAGGTGTTGGTCGAGCATGCGGACACCAACGAAGCTAAGTCGCTGTCGTCGTTCTGTCGTAAATTTTCCCCGTTATTCAGCGAGGCGGCTACAGAAGCCGGCCTTCTCGATAGCGCCGCGAGCCGTCCTCTGCCGCGCTTGCATCTCTTCTTCCTCGACGCCAGTCGTTGCTATATAGGCCTATCTTCGCCAGATAATGCATCGCCGTGGCTGATGGGTATTCCTCGGCTCAAGTTTCCCGCTGGAGCGCCTAGCCGCTCCACACTAAAACTGTCGGAGGCGTTCATGAGCTTCCTGAGCCCGCAAGAGCAAGAAAAGCGATTGCGGGCCGGTATGCGGGCGGTTGATTTGGGCGCTGCGCCCGGCGGTTGGAGTTGGCAGTTCGCCCAACGCGGCATTCATGTCGCGGCGGTGGACAATGGACCGTTATCTCCGGAGTTACTTGCGATCGGTATGGTGGAGCATTTCAAGACGGATGGTTTTCGTTATCGGCCGCGCCGCCCTGTCGATTGGATGGTGTGCGATATGGTGGAGAAACCATCGCGCATCGCTCAGTTAGTTGCAGACTGGATTCTCCGGGGCGATTGCCGGGAAACCATTTTCAATCTGAAGCTGCCGATGAAGAAGCGTTATGACGCTGTCGAGGATGCGCGCGAAAAGATTTCCGCAGCGTTGGATAAGGCGGGTATCAACTTCGAGTTACGTCTGAAGCAGCTCTACCATGATCGCGAAGAAGTTACCGGCCATCTGCGTCGTTTGTAATCGACTTCTTTGGAAACCTACTGCGTAGCCCGATATCGAGCCTGCGCTTCTCGGTTCGATCTCGGGCCGCTCGCTACGGTTTCGAAAGAAGTCTAATACCAGTCTACAGCGGTTTGTCGTTGACTTTGCGCACCAACAACCACGCCCCAATCCCCAGAAACAACACAAACCACACCAACGTCCACTCGGAAATCGAGAATCCGAGAAAGCGCCATTGCACTTCAGCGCATTCGCCGGAGCCCTTGAATATCATCGGCAGCGCCTTGGAGAGCGGGAAGGAGTCGAGGATGAAATCGAGCCCCGGTCCACAGGAAGGGAGTTGATCCTTCGGCGCGTGTTCCAGCCATACGTGCCTGCCCGCTAGTCCAATCCCCGTTAAGGCGAATAACGCGACGCCAATACCATAAGCGCGTGTCCCGATTTGCTTCGGTCCGTGCAATGCGGCGGCCGCTGCTATCAAACCTATCGCCACGAATACGTAGCGTTGAAATATACAAAGCGGGCAGGGCTCCAGGCCTTCGGAATGTTGTAGATACAAACCGAAACCTAGGAGCGCGGCGCAGCAGAGAAAAATGAGAAGAAAGGTAATGCGAGGGGTGATGGAAATCATTTGCGTTAGATTAAGTTTGAAATGGGATGCCAGGAAAGTGAATTCTACCGGCAGATTACTCGATGGGCGGAGGCGGTTCCTTGCGAATGGCTTCAGCTTGGATGAGTAACTTGACCTCGTCGCCAACGAAAGACAGCATACTGTTCATGCCGAATTCGGAACGTCGGATGGTGGTATGAGCGTCCATGCCGCAGGTTACCCGAATTAGAAAGGGAAGTCGGGTGCAGTTGTAGTTCAGCACCGTGACGGATATGGGTTTGGTCTTTCCAAGAAGCGTCAATTCGCCTTCGATTTTTTCCGGCTTGCCTTGCGCATAGAATACGGACGTGGAGCGGAAGATGATTTCGGGAAACTGTTCGACGTTGAAGAAATCTTCGCCACGCAACAGTTTTTCCATGCCCTCGTGACCGGTGTCGATGCTCCGAGCGTCGATATTAATGTCCAAATTGCCGGTTCCGGCATCTGCGTCGAAAACAGCTCGCCCGGTGTTGCGGTTAAAGCGCCCCCGCTGCGTTGAAATGCCCAAATGCCGCACTTCGAATGTGACGTAGGTATGCGCCGGATCGATGATGAACTCCTCCGGCGCCGCTTCTGCCATTGGCGAAAGCGCAACGGATAAAAGCGCTGCGCTGAACAGGCGGCAGAATGCGGAAGTCGTTGTAGTCATCGATACTCACGATGGGAATTTAGGGAGTTCACAAAGCAAGATTACTGCAGGCTGATTACATAGTGAAGCTCGTCGTCTTAAATTGCGTCGGGCTGCAGGTGCGGTTGCGCCTTGGCGAACGCGGGTAGCGCCAAGCATTCGTCGTTGATGCGACGAATGGTCGGATAGGCATCCAATGGGCATTGGTAACGTACGGCGTTCGCTACTTGGGGAATCAGGAAGGCGTCAGCCAGTCCAGGAGAATCACCGTGACAGAAACGGCCAGTCCATGGGTTCGTGGAGAGCAATGTTTCTACTTGACCCAGTCCCTCTGCGATCCAATGTCGGTACCAGGCGTTGCGCGCATCTTCGTCTTGCTGGAGCGCATTTTTCAAATGCTTCAATACCCGCAGGTTGTTCAGCGGGTGGATCTCACAGGCGATCACCAGCGCGATCGCTCGCACCCGGGCTCGTTCGATGGGGGGCTTTGGCAGCAATGCGGGCTCGGGATGCGTTTCTTCCAGATATTCGCAAATCGCCAGTGACTGCGTCAGGTGTTGGCCCTCGTCTTCCAGCATGGGGACAAGCCCCTGCGGATTCATCGCCTTGTAGGATTCGGTCAGTTGCTCGCTGTTAAGAAGCGATATTGGGACTAGTTCGTGGTCCAGACCTTTGAGGTTTAGGACGATGCGTAGTCGAAAGGCGGCGGAGGAGCGGAAATAGGTATAGAGCTTCATCGAAAGATCGTTTAGGGGTTTCCGGGCTAAGTTCGCTATCGTTGTCAGAGTGGCGGCGGTCCTCTATGGCATAATAGCCCAGACATCCCGTGTGTTCCTAAGACCCTCCGGCAACGATAAAAATCATCAGTCAATAAGATGAACTCACCCTTCGATCCGTCGCTGATTTCCCAACGTTTGGAAGCTTGGTTGAAGCAGGCTCAAGCGTCTGGTGGCGACTTGGAGGGCCGAGAGGTTAATTCCGCGCAACGCAAATTGACGCCGGCCGCTGTCCTGGTGCCGATCATTCGTCGCGAGTCCGATCTAACGGTTTTGTTCACTGAGCGCGCCGGTCATCTCACCGATCATGCGGGACAGATCAGTTTCCCTGGGGGGCGGGTCGAGCCGCACGATCCAACCGTGGAGGAAACTGCGCTACGCGAAACGGAAGAGGAAATCGGCTTAAACCGAAGCTATGTCACGTTGCTCGGTCGTCTACCGGAGTACGTTACCGGCACTGGATTTCGTGTAACGCCAGTGGTGGGATGGATCGAGCCGGGCTTTTCCCTGGTTCCCGATCCATTCGAAGTGGCCGAGATTTTCGAAGCGCCGCTGGCTTTTTTCATGAATCCGGTCAATCATCAAGAGAAGAGTATGTTCTGGGAAGGCCGCGAACGGCGCTACTACGCGATGCCTTATCAGAGTCGTTACATCTGGGGCGCCACGGCTGGCATGTTGCGCTCACTCTATATGGCTCTTACGGAGCCGGAGAAATCCTGAATGCGTTGTATACCTTATTGGGTCGCCGCCCTTGTTTTGCTTGCCGGATGTGCGGCGCCTACCAAATATATAGAACCCGACGCGAGCAAACCTGCCCGCGCGGCGGGGCCGACCGTGGGTGCGCCTGGCGTTGTCGACCATCCGCAGACAGCTGCTTGGCAGCAACTGATTTCGGGAGCGCCGAAAGCCGGCTTTCTGGTCGAGCGTCCGAACCTCGCCGCCTGGACATTGAATCTGCGATATACCGGCGATCCCAAGGAATATATCGATTGTGGTCGTGTGGTCTCCAAGGTGAAGACGGCGAAGGGGGAGCACACTTATGACTTTCCCGCCGCCAAGGCCTATCAGCAGTATCAGCTTCAAAAGGGAAACAAGGTGTTTCTGGTGGACCGGCGGATGAATATAGAGATTCGCACGACGGTTAGTTTGGAGCCGGTGACGCAGTCGAGCACAAGACTAAAAATGGATTCTCAGTACATTGCGACGCGCGATCAGGCGGTTCGAGGGGGGGGCGCAAAGCCTTTCGGAATGACGGACAGCATAAGCTTTGACGCCGCAGGCGGGGCCACTTTCCCGAATGCAGCGACGAGATGCCGCGGCACGGGGAAATTCGAGTCGGATGTGCTGGCGGTGGCGCGACGAGGATAAGGATCTGGCAAGGAATAACTTCCCGATTTGTCCTGCGTCTAGCGGGCGCGCTGCTGCGTTGTCCCTCTCTTGTGTAGTCCCGCTACACGGCGCTTCGGGACGCCTTGCATCGCATCCCGCTAGACTGGTCCAAATCGGGAAGTTATTCCTTGCCAGATCCTAATTTGGAGTCGGTTTCAGATTTCCAGCGAGTAAATCTGAAACTGGCTCTTATCAAGGAGCAGATTCATGCGTAAGCGCATTGCGGTAGTGACCGGAGCAAATCGCGGTATTGGTTATGAGATTTCACGTCGGCTTGGCGCGGAGGGGATCCACATAATCGTTGCTAGCCGTGACCCAGCCAAGGGGGAAGAGGCTGTGGCGCGTTTACGCAGCGGCGGAGCGGACGCCGAGTTCTTTCGGCTGGATGTGGTTAATGAAGAAGACGTGGCGGCCTTGGCGAATCATGTTGCGAAGAACTTCGGCGCTGCGGATATCCTGGTCAATAACGCTGGCGTCATGATCGATCCCAAGGGGAATCGACTATTGGACGCCGAGTTGAATACCTTTCAAAAAACGCTGGATACGAATTTCTATGGCCCTTTGCGGTTAATTAAAGCCTTGGCCCCCGGAATGTGCGAGGCGAACTACGGGCGCATCGTGAATCTTTCCAGTGGATTGGGCCAACTCACCGATATGGGGTCCGGCACGCCAGCCTATCGGGTCTCCAAAACAGCTTTGAACGCGCTTACTCGCATCCTTGCCTCTGATTTTATCGGCGTCGATGTGCTGGTCAATTCCATGTGTCCCGGGTGGGTGCGCACCGATATGGGCGGGCCGAATGCGACGCGTTCGCTTGGAGAAGGCGCCGATACGGCAGTTTGGTTGGCGACCTTGCCGGAAGGCGGCCCCAGCGGCGGCTTCTTTCGCGATCGTCAGCAGATACCTTGGTGAGGCGATTTACTTCAATCGATCACGAAACTCGTTGGTAGCTTTGACAAGGGCGCTACGAATGCCGGGCTCGAATGCGGAATGGCCTGCGTCATCGATGATGATGTACTTCGCCTCCGGCCAAGCTTGAGTAAGATCGTCCGCCGAGACAATGGGGCAGACCGCATCGTAACGTCCTTGCACAATTACCGTCGGGATGTGGCGTATTTTTCCGACTTTGTCGAGCAAGAAATTCTCCGGTAGGAAAATGTCGTGCATGAAATAGTGGGCCTCAATGCGTGCGAGTCCAAGTGCAACGACATCGCTGTCGAAATGCGCGACCAAGTCCGGATTCGGCAACAGCGTCGAGCAAGAGCCTTCGTAGACGCTCCATGCATGGGCCGCCGGCATATGCACAGCGGGATCGGGGTTCGTTAATCGTTGATAGTACGCTTCGAGAATCGTTTGATAACTGACTTTGTCGCCCTCTGAAAGCGGCGACACAAGTTTGCGCCAGGCTTCCGGAAAAAGATTGCGTAAACCCATCAGAAACCAATCGATCTCGCTACGGCGACAAAGAAATATTCCGCGCAGCACTAGTCCTAGACATCGTTCCGGATGATGCTCCGCATACGCTAACGCCAGCGTCGAACCCCAGGACCCGCCGAAAACAAGCCATCGATCAATGCCCAAATGGTTGCGTAATCGCTCCATGTCTGCAATGAGATGAGGTGTCGTATTATTCTTCAACTCCCCCAATGGCGTTGATCGACCCGAGCCGCGCTGATCGAATATAACGATTCGATAAAAAGCCGGATCAAAAAATTGCCGATGCTTAGGCGACGAACCGGCGCCAGGTCCTCCATGCAAGAAAACAACTGGCGTTCCCGTTGGATTGCCGGATTGTTCCCAGTACATTGTGTGCGTGTCATCCAGCGGCAGCATTCCTGTTTGGAATGCATCGATTTCCGGATAAAACTCACTGGCGTTATGAGTATGATCGAGAGTGTGGCGCATGAGAGATGAAATAAATGAAGGGCGCGACTAGAGTGTATCAAACTGGTTTAGCCGTATGCGATTGCGAACGATGGAGGAATCATGGATTTATTGCACTCTCTTGGTTTAACCCCTATCAACTGTGGCGCTGGTTTTGGTCCAGGCGCGTGGTCCGAAAGTGACGCCAACGCTGCTTTTCCTTCGATCAATCCTGCTTCCGGTGAATCGATCGCTCTCGTAAGCCCGGCCAATGCCGGAGATTACGAAAAGATCATTCGCATCTCACAACAAGCTTTTCTTCGCTGGCGAGTGACGCCCGCTCCCAAGCGTGGCGAACTGGTGCGGCGCTTTGGCGATCTCTTGCGCGCCAATAAGGATGCGCTTGGCAGTTTGGTCTCGATGGAAGTCGGCAAGATCAAGCAGGAAGGTGACGGAGAGGTGCAGGAGATGATCGACATGGCTGACTTCGCCGTTGGCCAATCACGGATGTTGTATGGACTATCCATGCATTCGGAACGACCTCGCCATCGTATGTACGAGCAATGGCGCCCGTTGGGGCCGGTAGGCGTAATCACGGCGTTTAATTTTCCCGTGGCGGTATGGGCGTGGAATGCCTTCCTGGCGGCGATTTGCGGCGACACCGTTATCTGGAAGCCATCGTTGAAGGCGCCGCTTACAGCGATCGCTGTGCAACATCTTGCTAATCAGGTGATGGAGGAATTCGATCAGCCGGGTTTGTTCACGCTCTTTATTCCCAAGGAGGACTCGTTTACGGAAAAGTTGGTGAGCGATGCGCGCATTCCCCTCATATCTTTCACTGGATCGAGCGCAGTGGGGCGACGTGTGGCGACGACGGTGGCTGGACGTATGGGGAAGGTGCTGCTTGAGTGCTCGGGTAATAACGCGATCATCGTCGATGAAACGGCCGATCTTAAGGTAGCCATTCCCGCGATTGTGTTTGGCGCGGTCGGAACCGCCGGCCAGCGTTGCACCACAACCCGACGGTTGATCGTGCATCGTTCGCGTATTGACGATGTGCTGACGAAACTCAAAGCCGCGTATGCCCAGGTGAAAATCGGCGACCCATTGGAGCCGGGCATCCTGATGGGCCCGCTAATTGATAAAAACGCGGTAAAACGATTTGAGGATGCCGTAGCTAAGGCCGAAGCTTTTGGCGGAGAAGTCGTGTATGGCGGCAAGGCGCGTGTACGAGAGGGCTCATTTGTGGAGCCCACTATCATTCGCATGGAAGGCTCTTCATCAGTTGTACAGAGCGAAACCTTCGCGCCCATTCTTTATGTGATGCCCTACGACGCGCTTGCTGACGCTATACGCCTTCAGAATGATGTTCCGCAGGGGCTGTCCTCAGCCATTTTCACCAGCAATATGTTGGTGGCCGAAGAGTTTCTTTCCAATGAAGGTAGCGATTGCGGTATTGCGAATGTGAACGTCGGTACTTCCGGCGCTGAAATTGGCGGCGCATTTGGCGGAGAGAAAGAAACTGGCGGGGGGCGGGAGGCGGGTTCGGACGCCTGGAAGGCCTATATGTGGCGTCAGACAAGCACGATTAATTGGGGCGGCGAAGTGGCGTTGGCCCAGGGAATTCGCTTTGAGTTGAATTAATTAAGAGGACGCCGATATGTAGTGGCGGACACGGAAATCCTTACTACATTTAGAACTTTGAATTAAAACAAATGTCTTAAATATGTAGCGTTGACATAATTGTTGCAGCGCCGTAGAGTGAGATCGACCAAGCGAAAACGAATCAGCATTTCGCATAGCAGAAATAACAATGGCAATGGCGCCTTGGAACTATCAGAACGGCAAATCTGAAAGAGTGTTTAAGATTCGTGAGAAGTTGCGCAGATTGAGGCTACGCTTGCTCTGCATCTTGAACGGTCTTTGAGCGCCGGGCGATAGGGCAGGCGCCATTATCAGTGGCGCGCGATGAATATGCGTTGCGGCGCTCTTCTTTTGGTAGTCCGTTTCTGCGAGGGAAATATGCTATACGATTTGCACGAATTTCAGAGGGCGACTTTAGCGCCTCTTCTTGTGTGGGCTCAAGCCAATGCGTCTCTCTTTTCGAGCCCTTACAGTGCGCTGTCCTACATGCCGGCAAGCCGCAATATGGCGGCGGGATATGACCTTTTATTTCGACTCGGCAAGAGGTACGAAAAACCTGAGTTTGGTTTCACCAAAACAGTTGTGGATGGAAAGGAAGTGGCGGTAACTGAGGAAGTTGTACTGGGAAAGCCTTTTTGTAATCTTCTGCACTTTAAACGCGATATCACACGCAACGATCCCAAGGTGCTGGTTGTCGCGCCGCTGTCCGGTCACCATTCCACGCTGCTGCGCGATACGGTCCGCGCCATGCTCCCCGACCTTGATGTCTACATTACCGACTGGATAGATGCGAAGCTGGTGCCGCTCTCCAAGGGCGCTTTCCATTTGGACGACTATGTCGAGTACATTAAGGAGTTCATCCGTCATATCGGTCATGGCATTAATGTCATTTCCGTTTGCCAGCCTACCGTGCCGGCGTTAGCGGCGATTTCCTTGATGGCGCAACATAATGATCCTGCTGTGCCCGCGACGATGACCATGATGGGCGGTCCGATAGATCCGCGGAAAAGTCCTACGTCGGTCAATGCTTTCGCGATGAAGAAGACCTATAGCTGGTTTGAACAGAACGTCATACAACGAGTGCCCGCCAAGTATCCGGGATATATGCGACGTGTGTATCCGGGTTTTCTACAGTACCTGGGCTTCGTCGCGATGAATCCTGACCGCCACATGAGTTCTCACTGGGATTACTACAATCATCTCGTGCAAGGCGACGGCGATAGCGCTGACTCTCATCGGCAGTTCTATGACGAGTACAACGCTGTCTTGGATATGCCTGCGGAATATTATTTGGACACGATTAAACGTGTTTTCCATAACCATGACCTGCCGAAAGGCAAATTCATGGTGCGTGGGGTGAGGGTGGAGCCTAAGGCCATTACCAAGACCGCACTCTTTACCATTGAAGGGGAGCTCGACGATATTTCCGGAAGCGGCCAAACCCAGGCTGCACACGAGCTCTGCACTAGCATTCCGAAAGAACGGCGTCAGCATCTCACCGCCAAAGGCGCTGGTCATTACGGCATATTTAGTGGTCGCCGCTATCGAGAAAAAATCTATCCGCAAATCCGCGATTTCATTCGCAAGCATTCATAGGGCAATTGCTACATTAAATTCATAGAGCTGCCTGATTCGGACACGATAAGGCGTCGGAACATAAAAACTCCGCCGACCTTGATGGTTTCTGAGTCGGGCCGCGCTATATTTCTATAAGCCCTTCATAATCTCTAGCTTAGGAGTACCTCATGTCCGGTCCCACAACACCGCGCGAAATGTTTGAAATGTTTCAGCGCATGTTGAACCCAATGGCGTTTCCCATGCAAAGCCTATTGTTTCCGAATTTGAGCGTGGAGGAAGTCGATCGGAAAATCGCCGAGTTGAAGAGCGTGGAAAGTTGGCTGATGGCGAATCTCAGCATACTGCAGCTATCTATCAAGACCATGGAATACCAGCGCACGTTGCTTGTGGGCGGTGATAATCCCAAGAGCACTGATAAGGTTCCTAACCCTTTCGCTAATCCTGCGCTATGGCCATGGAATATGATGACCGGGGGACAGAATCAGGCGACCGACAAGGATGACGAAGGTAAGAAAAAATAGACGGTACGCTTAGGTGCGCTCATAGATAACAAAGTCGTACGCATGGGGATTGAGTTCATCTGACAGGTGAGGTGAGCGCTCTATTTCTTGCCAGTGATTGACATCGAGGAGAGGGAAGAACGCGTCCCCTTCAACCTTCACATGCACCAATGTGAGATAAATTCGGTCGCAATGACTGATGGCTTCCTTGTACAGAATCGCTCCGCCGATCAAAAACGCTTCATTTGTTCCGGAGCAACGTTCAAGCGCTTCGTCTACTGAGTGAACGACTTCGGCCCCTTCCGCCGCGTAATCTGAGTTTCGAGTAACCACAATATTGCGTCGCCCGGGTAAGGCGCGGCCAATGGACTCAAACGTTTTTCGCCCCATGATGACAGGATGACCCATCGTGATTGCGCGAAAGTGCTTCAAGTCGGCTGGAAGACGCCATGGAAGCTTATTGTCCACGCCAATGACGCCGTTTTCCGCCATTGCGACGACGATTGAAAGTTTCATACGGCGATGGGGGCCTTGATCAGCGGGTGCGGATCGTAGCCTTCGAGCGTGAAGTCCTCAAAACGGAAGGCGAAAATATCCTTCACCTGCGGATTTAGTCGCATGATTGGTAAGTTGCGTGGTTCCC
>DATLHW010000290.1:0-10886 GCA_035539675.1 Burkholderiales bacterium
AAATAGGACTAAAGATTTATGACGCAGAGCGCTCAAAGTTTACCGACCCTGAGCGCTCCATATTTTCGTGGTTAGGAAGTCGGTTTTTTCTTTTTTGGAGATTTTTTTTCACCTTCTTTGGATTTCTCAGTTAGCACGGGAACGAAACTAGGCATCATCGGCGTATCCGCGGAAGGCAAATCTTTCGCCTGCGCCAGAACGAAATCGATTTTGCTCGTCTCCATATCGACTCTCGTCACTCTGACCATCAAACGGTCGCCCAGACGGAAACGCTGGCCCGTTCGCTCACCTACCAACTCATGGCGAGCGGCGTCGAAATGGAAGTAGTCGCTGCCCAGTTCCGAAATGTGCACTAAACCTTCGGTGAAGATGCCGTCGAGCACGACGAATACCCCAAAACTCACAACTGCGGAAATCGCGCCGCGATAAGTCTCACCCACCTTATCCTGCATGTAGTAGCACTTGAGCCAAGACTGCACATCGCGAGTCGCCTCATCGGCGCGGCGCTCAGTCTGTGAACAATGAAATCCGACCTCTTCCCAGTTGCCAGGCGAATACTCCTCGCCTTTAAGCACTGCTTTGATGGCCCGATGCACTAACAAATCGGGATAACGTCGAATGGGGGAAGTGAAGTGCGTATAAGCCTCATAGGCCAGTCCAAAGTGACCGACGTTATCGGGGCTATAGACGGCCTGTTGCATGGAGCGAAGCAAAATTGTTTGCAGGAGCGCAGCATCGGGTCTCGCGTCCATACGGTCGCGGAGCTTAGCGTAATCCTTCGGCTCGGGATGTTCTCCGCCGCCAAGATCGAGCCCCACCTGCTTCAGAAAAGCGCGCAAGTTGTCGAGCTTCTCAGGCGTCGGCCCCTCGTGGATTCGGAATAACGCCTTATGCTCGTGCTCCAGCAAAAAGTTGGCCGAGCAAACATTGGCGGCAAGCATGCACTCTTCGATGAGTCGATGAGCATCGTTGCGCGTGATCGGGATAATTTTCTCGATCTTGCCCTGTTCGTCAAACACCATCTGCGTTTCCACTGAGTCGAAATCGATAGCGCCGCGCAACTCTCGAGACTTCAGTAGGACGCGGAAAACCTTGTCCAGGTTCTTCAGATGCGGCAAAACTTCTTCATACTCCGCAAGCATTGCTTCATCGTTCTCGTAGAGCATGGCCGCCACTTTCGTGTACGTCAGGCGCGCATGAGAATGCATCACGGCCGGATAAAATCGGTATTGCTTGATGTCGCCATTGGCGGAGATATTCATATCGCAAACCATGCACAGCCTATCCACCTCAGGATTGAGTGAGCACAGGCCATTCGATAGCTCTTCCGGCAACATGGGGATTACGCGACGGGGAAAATAGACGGAGTTGCCGCGATTCAGCGCCTCTTGGTCTAAGGCATCCTTCGGCTTCACGTAATGGCTTACATCGGCGATAGCGACCAGCAGGCGGAAACCCTTGCCTTGCGGTTCGCAGTAAACGGCGTCGTCGAAGTCCCTCGCTGTCTCGCCGTCGATGGTCACCAGCGGTAAGTGCGTTATATCTTCGCGACCTTTCAGGTCTGTTTTACGCACGCCTTTCGGAAACTTCTTCGCCAGCTTTTCCACATCCGCAGAAAACTCATGCGGAAGGTCATGCTTACGCAAGGCGATTTCGATTTCCATGCCAGGATCAGCGTAGTTGCCAAGCACTTCAACAATTTCCCCCATGGGTTCTGCATGCTTTGAGGGTTGCAGAAGAATCTTCGCCACCACCACTTGCCCAGGTTTCGCATCGTGCAAATCAGTAGGCGCAATGAGAATGTCTTGAGAAATGCGTTTGTTCTCCGCCACAACGAAAAATAATCCGCGCTCTTCAAACAAACGGCCAACTACTTTCTGCTGCGTGTGCTCCAACACCTCGACGATAGCGCCCTCGCGACGGCCACGCCGATCCAGGCCGACTTCCCTGCCCATGACTTTATCGCCATGGAAAACCTTCTGCATTTCTCTCGGATTCAGATACAGGTCCGCACTACCGTCCTCAGGCACGAGAAACCCGAAACCGTCCGGATGGCCTTGCACCTTGCCTTTGATGAGATCCAGCTTTTCAACCAGACAAATTGCGCCCCGGCGATTGCGCATGACCTGACCATCACGCTCCATCGCCTGAAGTCGGCGCGAGAAAGAAACCAATTCGTGCGAATCGATTTCAAGTAGACCAGCGAGATCCGCCTCCATTAACGGCACACCCTCGTTGACTAGGACCTGAAGAATGAACTCCCGGCTCGGCAATGGGTTCTCATAGGTCTTCTTTTCCCTGGTCCAATAGGGGTCTTGACTACGTAAAGATTTTTTCTTGGTTGACAAATTGATTTAATCCTTTAGAATTTCGCGTCCTTGCTAGCTGCATTAGCAGCGACATGCCCAGATGGCGGAATTGGTAGACGCACTAGGTTCAGGTCCTAGCGGTGGCAACACTGTGGAGGTTCGAGTCCTCTTCTGGGCACCAGTAGTACTCCGAAACACAAACACTTCTTCAACAAGTCTCGGCGAATTGGGGCAATCTTCAGCCACCCAATTCATAAATAGTTCATTCAACTGTAAGCGTTGCGCGCCGCCCTGAGTAACCGCTCGAGGCGGGCTTGTCCTGCCCTCATTTTCCCAGATCAAAGTTGTAAGCGCACCAACCAGCGCGCCCCTTGTTTTTTAGGCGCATTCCGCTCTTCCGCAGAATTCGGCGTTGACGCCATGATGCCGCTCAACGCTATCCAGGCAAGCATGCTACCCGAAAAACATTTTCCCGCACGCTCGACCTCGAGATCAACCGGAAACGGCTTTTAGGCGCATCACACAATACACTCAAAGAGCCAACTCAAGATATTGCCGCCGCCGGGAGGCCCACACGTTACACAAGGACGCCCCGCTTGCCACAAAGCTTGAACAAGCTTTGAAAGGATTTACTGAAACGGATGACGGAGCAGAATTGTTTGATCTCGCTCCGGGCCCGTTGAAATCATATCAATCGGAATCTCACAAACTGACTCGATACGTTTAAGATAGGCCTGCGCTTCGGGCGGCAATGCATCCCAACGATCCACACCGACCGTCGCTTCTTTCCAACCAGGCAATTCTTCATATATCGGCTCGCAAGACGCGATATTCTCCGCGCCAAACGGCAGGATATCGATGACCTTCCCTTCAAAACGATATCCGGTGCAAATCTGCACGCTTTCCATTCCGTCCAACACATCCAGCTTGGTTACGCAAAGACCTGAAACGCCGTTGATCTGAATCGAGCGTTTCAAAGCCGCGGCGTCGAACCATCCGCAACGTCGAGGACGACCGGTAACGGAGCCGAATTCCTTGCCGCGTGTCGCCAAATGCTTGCCCAAATCATTTCCGAGTTCAGTGGGAAATGGCCCTGATCCGACCCGCGTCGTATACGCCTTTGTGAGACCAAGCACGTAATGAAGCATTTGTGGCCCCACGCCAGCGCCCGCCGCCGCCATGCCTGCGACGCAATTGCTCGATGTCACAAAGGGGTAAGTGCCATGATCGACATCCAGCAACGTGCCTTGTGCGCCTTCAAACAACAGGCTGTTCCCGGCTCTGCTGATTTCGGACAGCAATCGCGGGACATCGGCAATCATTGGTCGGATAGCGTCCGCGATGGCCAGCGTTTCGTCACGCGTCTGTTCAAAGTCCACTGGGTCAACTTTAAAATAATGCTGCAAAACAAAATTGTGATAGGCCAATACTTCACGCAGCTTGGCGGTAAACCGGTCCGGATAAAGCAGATCCTGCAAACGAATGGCGCGTCTTGCCACTTTGTCCTCATACGCTGGGCCTATGCCTCGTCCGGTCGTGCCGATCTTGCCCTCGCCCTTTGCCGCTTCCCGCGCCTGATCAATAGCGACGTGATAGGGAAGAATGGCCGGACAAGCTTCGGAAATCTTTAAACGCTCCCGCACGTTCACGCCAGCCGCTTCGAGTTGCTGAATCTCTTCTAACAAGGCCGTCGGAGAAACGACGACGCCATTGCCGATGAAACAATCCACGTGTTCGCGCAAGATGCCTGACGGGATTAGCCGCAGCACAGTTTTTTTGTCGCCGATTACCAGGGTATGACCGGCGTTATGGCCGCCTTGAAAACGGACAACGCCGCGGACTGACTCCGTCAACCAATCGACGACTTTACCTTTTCCTTCGTCACCCCACTGTGTGCCGACTACTACGACGTTCTTTGCCATACCGCCAAGTTCCTACAAAAATTAAGTTTAAGTTTTTGGGAGAAGGAGCCGTCGAGCGCAAAGTTCATTAAAGATTCCACGCTTTCAATTTCCTCAATACCCCGTTAAAGCGGCTTTAACCGCCATGCGCCACCTTCTAAAACCAGTTGCCGATCGCAGTTGAGTTCTGCACGCATTGTCTCCTGCCCTGGCAGTTCAACAATAACTACCTCACCCGAACTACGCAAAGCATGCACTGCCACCCTTAAATCCACGTCGTCCGCAGATGGCGCCAAGATACCCGGCGGCATGGAAGCCGCTGGCAAGAGCGCGACGACTTGCCGTAGATCGATGATGCTAAATCCTGTTGCCGGTCTTGATCGCCCAAAGGCCTCGCCAATACCATCATATCGGCCGCCCCTCGCAATTGCGCTGGCGGAGCCGCTCGCATACGCAGCGAAGACAATGCCAGTGTGATAGTGATAACCCGTCAATTCGGCGAGGTCGAAACTAATTTGGGACACTTCCTTGCTCAAGGACTGGGTAATCCGCTCCAAATCCGCAATTGCCGAGTTGATCGCCGGTAATTTCGGAAGCACCGATCGCGCGGTCTGCAACACGTTTAGATCACCATACAGCTCGGGCAATTTCAATAAGGCGCCACGAATGTCCGACCTCAATCCAGCAGTCAATTCAACGAGTGTGGGGACGTCTTTTCCCTGCAACGCTTGAAAAACCATCTGTTCAAGCTCTGACGAGAGCCCTGCCTCAGCGGATAGCGCGCCGAAAATGCCAACGTGCCCCAAATCCAAGTGAATTCCCTCAATCCCTGCCCCCTTTAGCACAGCGAGCATAAGGCGCTGGACTTCCACATCGCTCTCGATGCCAGCATGACCGTACAACTCAGCGCCGACCTGCAAAGGTTGACGGGTGCGACCGAATCCGGCGGGCAAGGTATGAAACACACTCCCCGCATAACATAAGCGTGTAACGCCTTGCTGATTTAACAAATGGGCGTCAATTCGAGCAGCTTGCGGCGTGATGTCCGCACGCAAGCCCATATGACGACCGGAAAGTTGATCCACTAACTTGAAGGTGGCCAAATCCATGTCGCGGCCAGTGCCAGTCAACAAGGACTCGACATACTCAAGCATCGGCGGCATGACCAATTGATATCCATGCACGCGAAACAACTCCAACATCTCACCACGCAAACGCTCGATACGCAACGCGTCAGCCGGCAGGATGTCTTCCAGAAATTCGGGTAATAACCAGTTACGCATGTTGTTGTAATGAAGGCGCTTAGAACCTGTTCAATATCTTACTGCGCAGTCCGATTTTAAGACTCCGGCGCTTTGCGTCCTACTGTACGCGTCCGCTCGCCCCCTTAAAATCGGCCTGCTCGCTACAGATCTCGAACAGGTTCTTAGGAGATCGAGAGCAGGATTAACCCAACAACCATGGAAGAAAGGCCCACGAAACGAATTTGACCATCGGACATTTCCGTTAGCTTGCGGAACGTTTCTCTCCAGATGCCTGGTAATAGAAAGGGAAGCACCCCCTCAATCACCAGCATCAGGGAAAAAGCCATCGTTAGCGTATCCCCCACGCCCGCTATCCTAATTCCATTCCGCGTTAGAACCTGTTCTAGATCTTACTGCGCAAGCCGACTTTGAGGCTCCGGCGCTCTGCGTACCGACTGGCACGCGTCCGCTCCTCGACTCAAACTCGGCCCGCTCGCCACAAATCTCGAACCGGCTCTTGGAAACCATTTTTTTTCGACCGTTGCGTACCGCAGTGGTAGATACTGTCGTAGCGAAACCTTCGCGTCTCGCCTCTAACGCGAAATGGAATAAAGGCTGCATATAATCATCTGCCCTAGCGCCCGCCCTTACCAGGATTTTTGAAGTACCTGAAGAACTCGGAATTAGGATCTAGCAATAGAACATCGCTTTTGTTTTTTAACGTTGCGCGATACGTTTCCAGGCTACGGTAGAAGGAATAGAACTCGGGATTCTGCCCAAATGCGGCGGAATAAATCGCCGACGATTTGGCGTCTCCTTCCCCCTTCACTCGTTGCGCATCGCGATAAGCTTCAGCCAAGATGACTTCACGTTGCCGATCAGCGTCAGCGCGTATCTTCTCAGCATCGCCAGCGCCAGTGGAGCGCAACTCATTCGCAACGCGTTTTCGCTCGGCCTCCATCCGTTTATAAACCGACTCGCTAACCTCAGCCGTCAAATCGACGCGTTTCAGACGGACATCCAACACCTGAACGCCGATTTTTTTCGCGTCTTCGTTCGCCTTCTCGCGCAGAATCTCCATGATTTTTTCGCGCTCGCCAGATACAACCTCATGCACCGTCCGCTTACCGAATTCCGCGCGCAAATTATCATTAATAGTCTGCGCCAGTCGAAGCTCTGCTCGCGAGATATCGCCAGCGACGCTGACATAGAACTGCTTCACGTCGACAATACGCCACTTGACGAACGAATCCACCAGAACAGGCTTCTTTTCCGAGGTGATGAATCGCTCCGGCTCTCGGGCGTCAACCGTGTGAATGGTGGTGTTGTAGAAACGTACGTTTTGTATCAACGGGATCTTGAAGTAAAGCCCCGGAGATGTTTTGACCGACACAATCTCGCCTAACTGAAACACGAGCGCGTTCTGACGTTGGTCCACGGTAAATACCGATAGTGAAACCACAATCAACGCGATAACTCCGCCTATAACGAGGCCGCTAAGATTTTTCATTATCGAATCTCCCTCTCACGGCTACGGGTTAAATCGCGGGACCGAATGGAGGAATCCGCGCTAGCCTGCGGTTCAGATTGCGGGGTCGGACGCGTTGCCCCGGAATCGGAAGCGCTCGTCGAGGACGGAGGCGCAACGCTCATTTGCATAATTTTATCGAGCGGCAGATAAAGCAAATTGCCGCTACCCTTGCTGTCGTTAACGATCTTGCTGGTATTGGCTAACACCTGCTGCATCGTGTCCAAGTACAACCGCTCTCGGGTCACGCCAGGGGCCTTTTCGTATTCCACCAATAGCTGCTTAAATCGACTTGCATCCCCCTCGGATTGAGCGATAACACGCTGCTTATATCCGCTGGCCTCTTCGATCAGCCGGGACGCCATGCCTCGCGCTCTAGGCACTACGTCGTTTGCATAGGCTTGACCTTCGTTTTTCTGCCGCTCCCGATCCTGACCGGCTTTGACCGCGTCGTCGAACGCCGCCTGCACCTGTTCCGGCGGCTGAGCATTCTGCATGGTCACTTTGCTAATTGAAATCCCGGTGCTGTAACGATCAAGAATCCCTTGCGTCAGCACTTGCGCGCGCGACGCGATTTCAGCGCGTCCTTCGTAAAGGACGAAGTCCATCTTATTTTTGCCCACGATCTCTCGAATAGCAGTCTCTGCCGCCTGACGAACGACCTCCTTGGCCGCCTCATCGCTTCGCCCGCTGAAATCACGGTTACTGAACAGAAAATCTTCCGGATCTTTCAACGTATATTGAACGGCGAACTGCAAATCGATAATGTTTTCGTCATCGGTCAACATCAGCGCTTCGACCGGCACTTTCGTGCGAACGGCGTTTCTATATCCGATCTCAACCGTGCGCACAGACGAGACATCCACCACCTCGGCTGACTCTATCGGATAGGGCAAACGCCAATGCGGGCCAGGCATCGTTGTCTCGGCATACTTACCAAAGCGTAGTACAACGCCTCGGCGACCTTCATCGACTATATAAAAACCGCTCATCAGCCAGATGGCGAGCGCGATGATCAATATCACACCGACGCCGCCGCCCCACTGCTTTCCAGTAGGTCCATTCGGTGAAGAATCATTGCTGCCTCTTCCGCCAAATATTCCGGCCAACTTTTGATTGAGCTTGCGAAAAATATCGTCCAAATCGGGAGGACCATCGTTACGATTTTTCCCCCACTGCGGATCATTGAGTGCCATAAAGTTATCCGAATGTTGGTGAGCCAGGCCCACGATCATTGCGCCGTGAAGCGCGGGTTTTAAGGAACTCCGGGATGATTTTTTCTGAAAATTGAGCACCGCTCAAGTGAATTCGAGGCCGACAATCAGCACTCGCCCCGATGTCATGGATAAATTCGACGAGCGCGCAACACATGAGAATCCATACGCTCGACCTACTAACCCTGCACCGATGCTTCTCGGTCAATTCGAACTGCTTGCTACAACTTATTCACAACTTCTTCAGGCGCTTCATTCGCGACTGACTCTTCCGACATCGGATACTCATCGACGTTCGTCATGATCTCCGCGACAGCTTCTGCAATCAAATTCAAACCTTCGCCTGTGAGCGCACTGACACGAACGGCGGCGATTTTACCATACTCATCGCGCACTACGCCCGCTTTAAGCTCCGGCGCCAGATCGATTTTGTTGTAGATGAGAAGCTGCGGTATCTGGTCGGCGCCGATCTCCTTAAGGACTTTGTTGACTTCGTCGATTTGCTGATCCCTCTCTCCGCTTGCAGCGTCGACGACATGCAATAACAAATTCGCCAACACCGTCTCTTCCAGCGTCGCACGGAAAGCCGCCACCAAGCCGTGAGGCAAATGGCGGATGAAACCAACTGTATCGGAAATTACCGCCGCCCCTGCGCCATGAAGAAATAATTTGTGCGTGGTCGTATCCAGCGTCGCAAACAACTTGTCGGCGGCATAGGTCTCGGCGCGAGTGAGCCGATTGAAAAGAGTGGATTTCCCCGCATTGGTATAACCGACGAGAGACAAGGAAAACACCGAGTTCCGTCTTCTTGAGCTACGTTGGGTGGCGCGTTGTCGGCGCACGCGGTGAAGCTTGTCCTTGAGCACTTTGACGCGCTTCGCCAACAGGCGGCGGTCCGTTTCCAACTGGGTTTCCCCAGGACCGCGCAATCCGATGCCGCCTCGCTGCCGTTCGAGGTGAGTCCACCCGCGAACCAATCTCGTCGCCACATGCTGCAACTGCGCCAGCTCGACTTGGAGCTTACCCTCGTGACTACGAGCCCGCTGAGCGAAGATGTCCAGGATAAGCCCGGTCCTATCCACGACCCGCGCCTGAATTGCGCGCTCCAGATTTCGCTCCTGGGCTGGGGACAGCTCATGGTTGAAGATGATTAGGGTAGCGCCGGTCTCTCGCGCCTTGGCGGCGATTTCTTGCACTTTGCCGCTGCCGGCAAAAGTAGCCGCATCGGGCCGTTGACGCCTGCCTTCAATGAGGGCATGCGCCGACACGCCAGCGCTAAGGGCAAGCAATTCGAGTTCAGCGGTGCTTTCGCGGAAATCACTATCGCCGAAATCCAAGGAAACCAGGATTGCGGCCTCGCCCATATCTGGACGCTCAAACATGGCTAAAGCGTCTCATGAAGAACGGATTCCGCGGATAAATCCCTGCAACAGGCTAATCCAACTGTCGCCTACAATCGCCTTACACTTCCGCAGAGTGATCAAACGGGACACTAACCGCTCGAGAAGGCACCACTGTCGAAATGGCGTGCTTGTACACCATTTGGGTTACTGAATTCTTTAATAAGACGACGTACTGATCGAAAGACTCGATCTGGCCTTGCAACTTGATGCCGTTGACGAGGTAGATCGAAACCGGCACATGCTCCTTGCGTAAGGTGTTCAGAAAGGGGTCTTGTAACAATTGCCCTTTGGCGCTCATGTTATTCTCCGTAAATCATTTGTTGGCAACGAATTGTTGTATTACGCTGACTACTCAGCGCGCAGCCTCAAAGACTGTGACCAAGCCATATGGCGCAACACTTGATTCAATCGCCAACGGTTTTTCACAACTTCTCACAGCATTAACTCTTAATTGCCAGACAGGTCAGGGTTAAAAAGGTTTGCTGGCATCCAAACTCAGCGCCAACTCTTAAATTGTAGGGATTTTCTCTCAAGATACAAGCAAGATTTTCGTTATGTACCTTCGGAAGACCTCCGTAAATACACCGCACGTCGTAGCATCAACCATCGCCAAAACATTCGCCACGCTTAAGTCCTTGTGCAAAAGTTTTCCAGCAAGGCGCGTCGACGCAGACAGTACACAGTTAGTACGACAAGGAGACGTAACGCCGTCTGGACGACTTTTGCACAAGTACTTACTTAATGCGCCGACATGCCGCGCATATTTGATGCTCGTTATTTGACGCCTTGATAAGGCGCTCTGTCAATTTTGAATTAAGGGATCGCTGATTACGACGATGCCCCCGGGACTCAACGCCCTTGCAGGGCGCATTCGCGTTTGCACACGCCAACCACTTCGTAGACGGAAAACATGTTTCCCAAAACCCTCTGCTTCGCCTACTCGCATCGCTCCGTTCCTCGCTTGTGTAGTCCCGCTATGCGGCGCTTCGGGACGCCTAGCATCGCATCCAGCCACGACCGCCATAACGAACAATTTATTATTCGAGAGTCCCTTAATCAGAGTTTCCTTAAGCCAGGACAAAGTTGCGATTGTCTTCCCAAGCAATCTGCTCTACCCTTACTAAAAAATAAACAATGGCCTACGTAAGGTTCAGAAGCGACTTTGGAGGAGACAGCAGCAATGCACTGCTTTCGTTATCCGTCGTATGTTTCATATTCGCCAATTCGCCTCCGTGATGGGGTTCACCTTAAACTATTTGGCGAATTCCGCCACGGCGGTTCCGCATC
>DATLHW010000291.1:0-3382 GCA_035539675.1 Burkholderiales bacterium
CCAATATTGGTGATCCTTTAAACCCACTTCGGACAGATCGGGATACGAGATCGTCGCGATGATGTTAAAAACAAATAACGCGAGCGCGGAGAAACGAGTCCCGATCCCAAGCGCTAGCAATATCGGCAAACCTAACTCCGCGGTAGTACCGAGGTAAGCGGCGAGCGCTGGCGCCAACAGCGGCACTGCATACTCGTTTTCAAACAGACTCAGCGTCGACTCCCAGCTTTCGATCTTCGTGAGGCCGGATTTGAAAAACACGCTGGCGATTAGCAGGCGAATGGCTAAATCCAGTACGGGTGAAAGAAACTCCAGCGCACGCCCGGCGGTTTTGACGCCAGCAATCGCCTTGTTTAGCATGCCGCCGGCCCCTTCCGCCGCCACGCCGTTTCGATTAACAGTCAGATCCATGTCTATCTCCTATATTGATAACGTTGGCTCCGTTCACGGAAGCCAACGTCGTCATCCACAGACTATTTCTTCGGCATGGACGACTCGGACATCGCCACGAGCTTCCCGCCGGCAATCTTTTCGCACGTTCCCTTGGGCACATACACCCAGGCTTCCGGATCGCGATCCGCCTTCACCGTCCCCGCACAGGAACTCTTACTCGTGCCACAGTCGTTCTTGCCAGCCTTGGCGATGCCCGCGCACTTTTCGTTGTCGCCCTTTGCGGCCAGCGCTTGCGTGCTTCCTGCGGCGACGCCCAGCGCCAATAGACTTGCGACGGCGCCACGAATAATGTATTCACCCTTCATGAGTTGATCTCCATTCGGTTGGTTAAGGATCGTAAGTACTTGTGCAAAAGTCTTCCAGCGGCGTTGCGTCTCCTTGCCGTACTAACTGTGTACTGTCTGCGTCGACGCGCCTTGCTGGAAAACTTTTGCACAAGTACTTATACGGCTTGTTTGCAATCCATAATGCACAGTATGAATTGCGACTTTCACGAATTTATCGCCCAAATGTCACATTTTTATCACGAGGAATTCCCGCCATGTCGCGCCAAGTGCTAGTCATTGAAGATGACGAGGACATCGCCAAACTGATCAAGATGCAACTCGGCGAGTTGTCATGCGCGGTGAAGCTTGTCCACGATGGAAAGTTAGGTCTCACCGAGGCGTTGTCAAAGCCCTACGACTTGATCATTCTCGATCTCATGCTGCCGAATATGGATGGCCTGCAGATCTGCCGCCAGATTCGAGCTGGCGAACGCTATACGCCCATTCTCATGTTGACGGCGAAATCAACCGAGATCGACCGCGTGCTCGGGCTGGAGATGGGCGCCGATGATTACCTCACCAAGCCTTTCAGCGTGCTTGAGCTTGTCGCGCGAGTGAAAGCGATGTTTCGCCGTGTGGATAACCTGGGCGTTCAAAAGAGCGAGGACAAAACCGTATTGGAATCGGGAGGGCTGCGAATCGACATCGCGAGACGTGAGGCCATGATCGATCGCAAGGCGGTGGATTTAACCGCGAAGGAATTCGATCTACTCCTCCATTTCGCACAACATCCTGGACTGGTGTTTACGCGCGGGCAGTTGCTCGATCAAGTGTGGGGCTATAGTCACAGCGGTTACGAACATACAGTCAATTCGCATATCAATCGACTCAGAGCAAAGATTGAGAAGAATCCGAACCAACCGGATTTCATTCAAACCGTTTGGGGAGTCGGGTACAAATTCGTCGATGCGTCAAAGCCAGCGTAGAGGATAGGACAAATTGTCATACGCTAATTCCACGATCACGCAGGTTTTCAGTGTTTAGGTCACTCTATAGCAAGCTCGCCTTCGTACTGATGGCGGTATTCCTCGTCGTCGGTTCGATCATGATTCTGGCTTCCCAGCAAATGATCGAAGCGGGCCGATTGTTGGAGCTCGCGGCCGACCTCATTATTGGCGCGATCGCTTTTAGCCTCTTGGCGGCCTTCATCGTATTCAAATTTCTCACCCGTCGGCTACGTGATTTGGCGGAGTCTGTCGATGGCTTTCTCGCCAGCGGATTTGCGCGTCCCGTATCGCTTCCCACCACTCATCCGACAGGCGATGAAATCGATCGGCTTGCCTCCGCATTTCAAGAAATGTCGGAACGCATCGCGAAGCAATTGCGTGACCTGGAGCGTATGAATGAACAACGGCGAGAACTCCTGGCCAACGTTTCCCACGATTTGCGGACGCCGCTGACATCGATGCAGGGTTATCTGGAAACGCTGTTGCTGAAGGAGGGCGCTCTGTCTCCCGACGAAAGCCGCAACTACCTTCAAATCGCCGCTAAACATTGCGACCGGCTGGGCAAACTGGTGCGTGATCTTTTCGAGTTGACCAAGTTGGAGGCGCACCAAGTGAAGCCGGTGATGGAGATATTCCCCATCACCGAACTGGCTCAGGATGTCGCGCAAAAGTTCGAGCTCGCCGCACGCAGCCGGGGACTTCGTCTGATTACGACTATTGCCCCGGAAACGCCGACCATCCACGCGGATATCGGCATGATGGAGCGCGTGTTGGAGAACCTCATTGAAAACGCGATGCGATACACGCCCTCCGGCGGAACGCTCGGCATCGACATCCGGCCATCAGGGAATCGCGTCGTCATTTGCGTCAGCGATACTGGCGGCGGCATTCCTAGCGCCGAACTACCCCAGATCTTCGAACGGTACTACCAAGCGGACCGTGGCGAATTCGGCAACACCGGCAACGCAGGATTGGGACTCGCGATCACCCGTCGCATCGTCGACTTGCACGGCGGTCATATCAACGTAAAAAGCACCCTGGGAGAAGGTACGACGTTCAGCATCGATCTGCCGGCGGAAGGCGATGGCGGGAATACGCGTTAGGATCGGGTACGGAATAACTTCCCGATTTATCCTGCGTCCACCGGGCGCGCTACGGCGTTGCCCCTCGCTTATGTAGTCTCGCTACACCGCGCTTCGGGGCGCCTTGTAGCGCATCCCGGCAGACTTGTCTAAATCGGGAAGTTATTCCGTACCCGATCCTTAGGAGAATCAAGTGATAGGTTTGAAATGGAAATCGATGTTGCCGTGGTCCAACCGGAGCGACGAGATCGCGCGCCTCAACCAGATAGTCGCCTCCTTAACGGAAAAGGTCACGCAACAACAGTCCGACCTTCACGCCGCGTTGGAGCGACGCCGTTGGTCCGAGGATGCACTGCGCACGAGCGAGGAGCGTTATGCGCTGGCCACGCGCGGCGCCAACGATGGACTTTGGGAATGGGACGTTAAAGATGACGCCGTCATTTTTTCGCCTCGGTGGAAAAATTTGATCGGCTTTTCCGATGAGGATTTTCCGAATAGCCGCGACGCGTGGCGCGAGCGCGTTCATGCCGCGGATTTGCCTACGGTTGAAGCCGCCCTAAGAGAATACTTGGAG
>DATLHW010000292.1:0-3592 GCA_035539675.1 Burkholderiales bacterium
CGCGACTTTCAAAAGATGGCGCTGGAAAACTGGGTCAAGGAGTATCGCGGCGATCTTGGTATTGCGCTTACCGATGTGGTGACCATGGATGCATTCCTCGCCGATTTCGATTTGTATTTCGCCAAGCTGTTCGATGGTCTTCGCCATGATTCCGGTGATCCGTTCGAGTGGGGCGAGAAGGCGATCGCCCATTACGAAAAGCTTCGCTTGGACCCCAGCACCAAGATGCTGACATTCTCCGACGGTCTCGATTTGCCGAAGTCCTTCGCGCTTCATCGTCACTTTGGCGGTCGCACAAAGACAGGGTTCGGCATCGGAACGAATCTCACCAACGATCTCGGCATAGAGCCGCTCAACCTAGTGATGAAACTTGTCTCCTGCAACAAAAATCCAGTCGCGAAAATATCGGATGCGCCTGGGAAGACGTTATGTAATGACGAGACGTTCATCGCGTATTTGCGGCAGGTTTTTAATGTGAAAGCCGTCGGGAGATAACACCCTTCACTGCAAAACATATCTTATATATCTCCACGGTTAACCCCCTCTCCCTTGAGGGGGGAGGGCTGGGGAGAGGGTGGCACCTTATAAAGGAAGATCCAGCAATGACAAAAATCCGCCAACCATTGAATATCGTCATCGCCCAGTTCAATTACAAACTATGCGACTACGAGCGAAATATCGCCAAGATTAATGCGGCGATTCAACAGAACGCCGAAGCCGATCTCATCGTATTCTCGGAGCTGGCGATCTCTGGTTATTACCCTCAGGATCTTGTAGAGGAGCCGAATTTCCTTGCTCGTCAGGATGAAGCGCTACAGCGGGTGCTTACAGCATCCAAGGTAACGCAGGCTGCCATCGTCATTGGCGCAGTCACGCGAAATGAAGGAATAGGCAAGCCTCTCCATAACAGTCTGCTTCTCATAAGGAACGGCGAAATCCTGCTCACTTATCACAAGCAATTGCTTCCGACTTACAACATCTTCGATGAACGTAGGCATTTCGAACCAGGCGAGAATAGGGCGGCTGTATACGAGATAAAAGGGCAGCGTGTCGGCTTCATGATTTGCGAGGATGGTTGGAACGATGCGGAGCGAGACTACGCCGTAAATCCTGTACGGACTTTGGCAAACGAGGGTGTTGATCTCATTGTCAGCATCAACGCGAGCCCCTCCGATGTGGGTAAGCAACGGCAGCGGCATACGCTTTTCGCCGCCGTTGCTCAACGTCATGGCGCGCCGCTGATATACGCCAATCAAGTCGGAGCCAACGATCAGTTGGTGTTCGATGGCGGCTCCTTTCTTGTCGACCCGCGCATCGGTGTGGTTCACGAGCTTCCACTTTTTAAAGAAGCCGTGGAGGCTGTCCGTTTCGACGGGGGATTCATCTCGAATCGTCGCCGACGTGAGACGCCGGTTTCCGACTACATGGATGACGCCGAGTTCTACTATCGTCAGATCGTGCTGGGCTTGAGGGACTATGTCGAGAAAGTCGGTTTCAAGGGTGTGGTCGTCGGCTCATCGGGCGGCATCGACTCGGCGTTGACCATCGCGCTCGCCGTCGATGCGTTGGGAGCAGACGCAGTCAAGGCGATCACCATGCCATCGATCTACTCCAGCGAGGGGAGCGTCAAGGATTCGGAAACGCTATGCGCCAATCTTGACGTTTCGCTCTATACCCACGAAATTGCCAACATCTTTCAAACCTTCAACGGTTCGTTTTCAAATGCGTTCCGGGAGTCCTCTTCACGCCTTACCCAAGAGAACGTGCAAGCGCGAATTCGCGGAACGATTCTGATGGAGTTCTCGAATCACTTCGGCAATCTCGTTCTCTCAACGGGGAACAAAAGCGAAATGTCGGTTGGCTACGCCACGCTGTATGGCGATATGAATGGTGGGATTAACCTGATCGGCGATCTGTACAAGACCGAGGTTTATGCGTTGGCTCGCTATTACAACGCGTTGCACCGCCGCGAGGTGATTCCACGCGCGATTATCGACAAAGAGCCCTCGGCGGAATTATCCGCCGGTCAGTTGGATACGGATTCGTTGCCGCCTTATCCCGTGCTGGATGAAATATTGAAACTGCACATCGAAGGCAAGCGATTGCGGCCGGGGGAATACGAACGGGCGCAGGCATTTGTCGAGCAATTACACGTCGCTGGTCAGTCGCCTTTGATTGAAAAAGTGTTGGGGATGATTGCTAAAGCGGAGTTCAAGCGACGGCAAGCGCCGCCGATCATTCGTTGCCGGTCACGCGCGTTTGGTAATGGACGGCAAATGCCGATCGCGGCTCGTTTCTAACGCGGCATAGAATAATTTATAGGGAAACTTGCATGACACTATCTTTCGACTACCTGGTCTACATTGGCCGCTTCCAACCCTTCCACAAAGGCCATCAAGAGATCTTGCGCCGAGCGCTGGAGAAATCAGCGAAGGTTATTGTGGTCCTTGGTTCTGCTCATCGCGCGCGCAACATCAAGAATCCATTTTCCGACGACGAGCGGCGGCAGATGATTTTGACGGCGATGGAGGACGCGATGCCGGGGGCAGGGGGGCGCATCATTTTTTGTCCCCTGCGTGATTACTACAATGATGATAAGTGGGTTCCGGCCGTCCGCGAGGCAGTGGCGAAAGCCGCGCCATCCAGCACCCGAATCGGCATCATCGGTCACGACAAAGATGATTCTTCTTATTACCTGCACAAGTTTCCCGATTGGCAGTGGGTGTCGGAAGAGAACTATCACGGACTTTCCGCGACCGATCTTCGGCGGTTCTGGTTTTCCGCATCCGATGAGGAAGCCTGGAAGCGATTGGCAGTGGCCACTCCCGCATCGGTATTGAGCTTCCTGAAAGAATTCCGAGAGTCGCCGGCATATGCCGACTTGGCTGGGGAGTTCTCTGCGGTCGAAGAGGGAAAGGCCGCTTGGTCCTCCGCGCCTTATCCTCCGGTCTTCGTGACTGTCGATGCCGTCGTGCGATGCAAGGGGCATGTGCTGATGGTTAAACGGGGCGGCTTACCTGGGCGTGGACAATGGGCGTTGCCCGGTGGATTCGTCGAGCAGAATGAAAGGCTACGCGAGGCATCGATTCGAGAGCTGGCGGAAGAAACGGGGCTTGGCGTCAGCGCCGATGTCTTACGAGCGTCTCTTGTTGACAGAGACGTTTTCGATCATCCCGACCGTAGCGTGCGGGGCCGCACTATTACGCATGGTTTTTTCTTTGATGTCGCAGCCGATGAATTGCCGGCGGTGGTGGGGGCTGATGATGCGGTAGAGGCGAGGTGGGTTTTGATAGACGAGTTGGTAGGAATGGAAACGGCGATTTTTGACGATCATCTGCACATCGTTAATCGATTTTTAAAAGTTCTGGCGTGAATTTTTCTACTTATGTTACTTCTTTAGCCCCTGTCCCATCTCCCGAGCCTCATGCAACATATGCAACGTAATCTTCCTAACCTCCAACTTGCTCGCTTCAATATGCGAGCGAAGCAGCATAGCGGCCTCAGCGCTCTTGCGCCGGCGCAGCAGTCGCAGGATCTCTGCATGTTCGTCGTACGTTGCATCGATGCGCTGCGCCTTAATGAAGTCCAGGCG
>DATLHW010000293.1:0-6800 GCA_035539675.1 Burkholderiales bacterium
GTGCCCCCCGGCACATTGATTGTCCACGGCGACGAGGACGATGTGGTGCCGTTGCAATCGGTTATCGATTGGGCCAAGCCAAGACAGTTGCCGATTATTCTGTTGCCTGGGGCTGGGCACTTTTTTCATGGCCGGCTGACTCAGCTTAAGGATGTGGTTCAGCAGGCTTGCGCGGGCGTGGCCTCAAAATAGGTCGTGACGGCGGCCACGCTGAAACTGTGTTTTAAGGCTTCGATGTCCTTCTGTCGTATGTAGGAGCGAGCTTGCTCGCGATTGTCAGCGTGGCCCCGGACACAATCGCGAGCAAGCTCGCTCCTACATTCCGAAAGTATTGCTTTCCACCAATGTCGATTCTGCGCGTCCATAAAGCGGTAAAGCGCTACGGCGATACTCCCGTAGTCAACGGCATCAGCTTCGATTTGCAACGCGGCGAATGCTTCGGTTTGCTTGGCCCTAACGGCGCTGGAAAGACAACGACGTTGCGTCTTTGCCTGGGCCTTACCGATCCGGATGGCGGCGAGATCGAAATGCTTGGGCAGCCTGTGCCTAAAGCCGCGCGGGAAGCCCGTATTCGGGTCGGCATTGTGTCGCAGACGGACAACTTGGATCCCGACTTCTCCGTTATCGAAAACCTGCTTGTCTACGGTCGCTACTTCGGCCTACCCGATCGTGTGATTCGCGAGCGTATTCCCTCGCTGCTTGCATTCGCCAGCCTGGAAGCGAAAGCCGACGCAAAAATCGCCATGCTATCCGGCGGCATGAAGCGGCGGCTTGCCTTGGCGAGGGCGCTAATCAACGATCCCGATCTGATCTTTCTCGATGAGCCGACGACTGGCTTGGACCCTCAGGCCCGACATCTGATATGGGAGCGCTTGAGGCGTTTGCTGAGCCAGGGAAAGACCATACTGCTCACCACGCATTTCATGGATGAGGCCGAGCGGCTTTGCGACCGGTTGCTCATCATGGACCAAGGGCGGGCGATTACCTCTGGCGCTCCGCGACAATTAATCAAGGAAACTGTTGAGCCTGAGGTGCTTGAGGTTTATGGCGAGGAAGCCGCCGCATGGTTGAAAGAAATCGGCGCTAGCCTCAGCGATCGTGCTGAATTAACCGGGGAGACGGCGTTTTGTTACACGCGCACTCCAGGTCCGCTTCTCGCGGATCTTCAGCAACGTACGGGGCTACGGTATTTGCATCGTCCCGCCAATCTGGAAGATGTGTTTTTAAAGCTGACCGGTCGGGAGATGCGGGACTGATGCGTATCGCAAAGCATCTGCGTCCCCCTGTGCTGAGTCTGCGCTTCTGGCCTTTCTGGCGTAGAAACTTTCTTGTTTGGAGAAAGCTCGCCATTCCGTCGATGCTTGGCAATCTCGCCGATCCGATGCTCTACATGCTCGGGTTGGGTTTTGGACTAGGTGCGTTGCTGCCGGACGTGCAGGGAATGACCTACATTACGTTCCTCGCTGGCGGAACGGTTTGCTATAGCACGATGAACAGCGCGACGTTTGAAGCGCTCTACTCAGGATTCTCCCGCATGCATGCGCAGAAGACCTGGGAGTCGATTCTTAACGCTCCGCTGACGCTGGACGACGTGGTTTTAGGCGAACTAATCTGGGCCGCGTCCAAGAGTTTTTTGTCGGGTGTTGCGATACTGGTCGTGATCTGGATACTCGGGCTTTCTCATTCGCCAATGACCTTGTGGATCATCCCGCTTTCATTCCTGATCGGATTCTGTTTCGCAGGTATGGGGCTGGTGATGACGGCGCTTTCTCCCAGTTATGATTTTTTTCTTTACTACTTCACGCTAGTAATCACCCCCATGACCTTACTGTGTGGGGTGTTCTTCCCGGTGACGCAACTGCCGGAGCTGATGCGGTCGATCTCGGCGATATTGCCGCTGACGCATGCGATCGAACTGGCGCGTCCGATGTTGCGTGGGGAGGCGCCGGGGAATGTTCTTCAACATATTGCTGTGCTCGCGGCTTATGGCTGCGTGGGTTTTTATGCCGCCTTGGCGCTAACGCGGCGGCGCCTACTTAACTAATAGGGCTTACGCAAAATCGTTCCAGCGGCGTTGCGCTTCCTTGCCGTACAAGTTCGTGTCTGCGTCGGCGCGCCTTGCTGGAGAGATTTTGCTTAAGTCCTAACAACAGAAAGTATCACGATGCTCTGGATCAAAGCCTTCCATATTGTCTTCATGGTGACTTGGTTCGCCGGACTGTTTTATCTACCGCGGCTCTTTGTCTATCACGCAATGGCGGACGACAAGATCAGCATCGAGCGCTTCAAGATCATGGAGCGGAAGCTTTTCTTCGGCATCATGACGCCGGGCGGCGTGCTCACCATTGCTTTTGGTCTATGGCTCTGGCTGGGTTATGGCTATTCGGGGGGATGGTTGCACGCCAAGCTGACGCTGGTCGCGGCCCTGATCGCCTATCACATTTACTGCGGAAAACTGCTCATCGATTTCAAGCATGACCGTAATCGGCGTGGGCATGTGTTCTATCGCTGGTTGAATGAGTTCCCGGTGATTTTGTTGATCGGGGTAGTTATTCTGGTTGTGGTAAAGCCGTTTTAGGGCGTCTCAAGATTCTTACTTCGCCAAACTTCTTTATGCCTACATCCGATGTAGATCGGATTACCCCTCGATAACCCGATCTACAAACGGAAATTATGTTATCCGCTTATTTTTTGCGGTTGTTTACGGCGAGCACGGGCGCCAAGTCCTAACAAGCCCATTCCAAACAGGGTTAATGTGGCGGGCTCTGGAACATAGACTACGCCCGAGCCATCATACGAGGCGGTAAAGGTCTGCTCGCACGCATCGGCGCCCCCATCTATGTCTACATCGCAGGTTACGCCAAACCCGGGGTATTGCAGTGAAACTTGAGTTAACTCATCGATGTCGGTATCCATGACAAACGTGGAGTTGAGCGTCCGAATATCTGGGCCTCCCGGGCCAAGTGTCCAAACGCCTGGGTTTGTGAAATTGGCTGGGTCAAATGCGAAGGCGACAGAGCAGCTACCATCCGGGACTCCAATCGCGCCGCCCAATGAGGTGACGATGCAAGCCCCCGACGTGGCGAGCAGGGTTCCGATAGGAATGGCGGTAGGTCCGATTATGTTGTCTTGTACTTCATCGTAGTAGATCGTCACTCCACCACCCGTGATGTTGGTCTGTAGAAGCGAACCCGCAAAGCCTGCGTTGCCAGACATGGTGAATTGCGCCACCAGCTCGTATCCGCCGGTTCCTATGTTGATGCCGGCTCCAAAGATATTGTGGTTGTTCAGTTGAAAATTGACAAGCGATGTAAAGCCAATTTCAAAAAAGTCGTCCGCCATGCCCAGAACGCCATAGGGTGCGCTCGTATCGACTTGAATAATGCTTGCGGCTCCAATAGGAGTGAACGTCATTTCGTCGGCGGTAAACGTATAGTTGGTTGTGCTGCCGATAATGGCGGCCGAATTGAAAACAAAATCGATTGGCGCTGCCTGAGCGTTAGCGACCGCCATTGCGGCGATCATTCCAGCAGACAACGCTTTCAGCGTTAAACACGAATTCACAGCAAATCTCCTTGTGGGTAAAACAATAGATGTCGCGACGCTCGAAAATGACGACTGGGCGCGTGGTAAGCGACATGGGATGGGTGGCATTGCGCCAAGGTTTGTACTTATCTTTTTGCCTCTTGATCCTGCTATTCAAGAGGAGCGCAATTCGACGCGATTTGGTCCAATGGGGCAATAGCTCAAATGGACTAGGGAAGAATGCTGGCGAAATGACAGATAGGTAGCGTGACTATAATGAATCGAGGAATCTCTGATAAGTTACTGCGCGCCGACTTTGGCTTGCCATTGGAAGTTAGCCGACGCTGAAACAGTGTTTTCTAGTTCCGACGCTCTATGTCCTTGCAGGACGCGTTTGTCTATGCAAAAGCTGGCGGGGATCATGCTCACCGAAACCGCTACTGGCGTCAGTCGGCTGCTCATTTCAAATTCGGTTTGTTCGCCATGCTTCAGAGATTTCGTAACAGTCGCTATTTGAACCTTTTAAGAAATCCCGAGCCCTACGCCATACGAATTGAAAGACTTTTGTCTCCCATTGCGAAGAATCGGATGACTTCCGCAAGAGCAAGGCTTACGTACCTGTTTCGTTTCACCATGACGGTCGCCGTATGTGTTCTGCTGGGAGCGCTGAGCGTGAAATCGGGGCCTCCCACGGGAATTACGCCGTCGCTTTGGCTCGTCGGCGGATTTGGAGTCGCCACTTGTTTGGTTTACGGCTATCGAATGTGGCCCGGGATTTTCTTGGGGGCTGCCCTTTTCACCGCGACAACTTTCGATTCATGGAGTGTGGGGGCGCTCGTCGGCGCCGGTTACGCCATGGAGTCGTTGTTAACGGCATGGCTGATCAAACGATATACGTATATCGACGGTAAGTTTTCCGTCTGGTCCGACGTATTCAAGTTTGCCGCGCTCTCTGCTTTAGCCGCCCTTATCGCATCATTCGCCTGCTCTATCGGGCTATTCCTAGGTGGCCGTATTGCAATCAATGAGGTCTTGGCGACTGGTTGGACATGGGGTTTCGGCGATTGGGCTGGCATCATTGCCTTGACGCCAATGATGCTGACATGGCGCAACAGCTTTATACAAAAATGGGATAAGAAAAAGCTCCTTAAGATCGCGCTTATAACAGCGCTCCTGGGGAGTTGCATGATCGCGGTATTTTTCTTCAGCAGCTTTCCTCTGCTTTATTTGATGATCCCTTTTATTCTTTGGCTCGCTTTCCTCTTTACACAGAGCGAGGTCGCCAAGGCGACTTTCGCTATTGCGGTCATCGCAATCTGGGGAACCCTGGCTGGCAGAGGTCCGCTTTCCGCGTTGCCACTCGATATCGCCCTCGTGCTGCTACAAGTGTTTACTAGTGTTATCGGCGTAACTGGTCTCGCACTGGCGGCAACTCTAGACGAAAGTCGGCGTTTCGCTGAGTCCTTACGAAAGGCGCGGGATGAGTTGGAAGGGCAGGTAGCCCGGCGAACGGAACAATTGAACGCTATTGTCGCCGCACAACATCAAGATATTGTTGAGCGAAAAAAGGTGGAAGACTCATTGCGTTCAAAAGAAAAGCAATTCGAAGAGGCGCAACGAATTGCTCATTTGGGCAGCTGGGACTGGGATCTCGCCAAAGATATCGTGACGTTTTCCACGGAGATGTGCCGCATCTATGGCGTAGACGTTTGTGGCCGTTGCCTAACTTACGCACAGTATTTTGCCTATATTCCTCCAGAGCACCACAAGTTGGTCCGGCAAGTGGTCGACGCCGCGCTAGCCGCCCGACAGACTTTTCGTTATGAGCATGATGTCGTTCGTTCGGACGGCGGCATCCGTAAACTTCGATGCCGTGGCGATGTCGAGGTGAATGAACGAGGCGAGATTACCAAGCTCTACGGAACCGCCCACGACATCACTGAGGAAGCCGCCCTTGCGCAAAGCCTGGTGGAGGCCGAGGAGCGTTATCGCAAGCTCGTGGAGTTATCCCCTGACGCCATATTCTTGTTTACTCGCGACGATTGTAGTTTTAGCAACAACGCTGGTTTGAGATTGCTTGGGGCAACTTGCCTGGAGCAGTTACAGAAACATTCTTTTTATGAATTTTTCTCCCCTGATTATAAAGGGCTCGTGGCTGAGAGGATGGCGCAACTAGGTTCGGTGAATCATATCGAATCCGTGGAAGCGAAAATGATATGCCTTGACGGGGCGGTTATCGATGTCGAGTTTTCCGCAGCGCCTTTTTTCGTCGGTGGCCATCAGAGTACGCTAGTCGTGGCCCGAGACATCTCTGCGCGTAAGCGAGCGGAATACCAAATTCAGCATCTGGCGCATCACGATGGATTGACCGGTCTTGCGAATGGAATTCTTTTTAAGGAACGTTTGGAGCATGCCATATCGAGCTCGTTGAGAACGGGTAAGTCGCTTGCTGTTCTTTTTCTGGATATCGATCGTTTCAAATGGATCAATGATACTTCCGGACACAGCGCAGGCGATGAGGTGCTCCGGCAGACCGCTGTTAGGTTACCCGCCTGTCTTCGAGGGGTTGATACGGTCGCAAGGTTGGGCGGAGATGAATTCCTGATACTGATTGAAACCTATTCCGACCTTCGGGATGTCTCGTCTGTCGCGCAAAAAATCCTCCATGCCATGCGTGAGCCTTTCCGTGTTGCGGCCAAGGAGTATGAAGTCAGCGTAAGTATCGGCATTAGCACTTGTCCAAATGACGGGCAAGATGTCGAAAATCTGATTAAACAGGCGGACATTGCGATGTATCGCGTCAAAGCGGAAGGCAGGAACCGCTTCTGCTATTACTCACCGGCGCTGACGCAACAAAGCATGGTGCGCTACGCCATGGAGTCGGCTTTACGGCACGCTGTCGATCGTGGAGAAATGGAGCTTTATTATCAGCCCAAGGTCAATTTGTTATCCGGTCGCATCAGCGGCGCCGAGGCGCTGATTCGTTGGAATCATCCGGAGCATGGATTGTTGCGTCCCCTTCATTTCATATCGCTTGCCGAAGAAATTGGTGTGATTGCCGACATCGGACTTTGGGCCATTCGTTCCGCATGTTCCCAGAGTCGCTATTGGCGAAATCAGGGATTGCCTCCAATAAGGATCGCGGTGAATGTCGCCTACCCGCAACTGTCTAATGAACGCTTGGAAAGCGACATTGTGGGCATACTCAAAGACACAGGACTGGATCCCGATGCATTGGAGTTGGAGATTACCGAAACCATGTTAATGGGAAACGC
>DATLHW010000294.1:0-9366 GCA_035539675.1 Burkholderiales bacterium
TTTGGTGCTCAACGACGTGGTCATAAATAGGCTGACCACTCGAATCGAGCAAATAATCCCCGTCGCAATTTTTCGCCTCGAGCGCATGGGGTAATTTTATGGTTCTAATATCTTCAATTTCAGAATCCTTAACTTCTTCCAATAAGAGCTGCGTTGGCGTTTCGCAAAGACGGAGATTCCTATATTTCAATTGCCATTCCTTTGTTGCTTCCTTGCCGGCGGTAGCGTTATTTAAATGGAGTTCTTTTTCATCTAAGTAATTCCTTTCCTTTTCTTGGTAATCCGCGGCTTTTTCCGTGTCCTTTTCCTCATCGGCAAGATTTTTATACAGCGCAGCCAATTTGTTGTTCAAATCACCCAAAGTTTCTTCATGAGTGGTGATTTTTTTGGAGTAATACTCAATGAGCGGTAAATTTCTTCGGTTTGGGTTGTTTTGCAAACGCGCATACTTTTGCTGCTCTTTTTCTAATTGATTGAGTTCTTCCTTGATGTCGTTCTTCCATCCATTAATTCTTGCGGTCGCTTTGTTAAATCGCTTTACGGTTGCAGCCTCTGTTTGTTCCTCCGCCACCTCATCGTAGGCGTCTTCGACCGCCAATGCCGCGACATCTTCCAAGAGAGCTTCTGTCGTAGAGTTTTCGCTTTCCGATGCTTCAATTGATTGATGATCATCGGATAATGGCGCCTCGAAATGCTTCGGAAAGGTTTCTAAATCAATTCCTGAGAAACGATATTTTTTCAGAGTTTCTTTGACCCACTTTGGCGAAGCTATGCCTTCTCTATCCAGGCGCATAGCCATCTTATCCATTCGGTCTTTCAGCGATTCCACACTATTAATTATTTCTTGCAGGATCTTATCAACTGTCGGATCTGCCGAATCCTTCGCTAGTTCTCTGTAACGCAAAGAAATGTCTTCGTAGTACGCCGCCAATAACTCATGCGCTCCCCGCCGAGTTTCTGAAGACTGCTCCTCCAGGAAATTTTCCGTAAGCTCCAAACTTTCGTCATACACGCCTAAGCGAGTCGCCGTTTCGCGAACCGCCGCTGAACGCTCGGCTAACAATTCCCACGATTCCCTCATGTCCGTATCGGCGACCTTCTGAGCGCCATGCATTTCTTTTATGTGAAACGCGTCCACTTCGACATTGATTGCAAGGCATTCAAAGTATCTTTCCCACGGCTTGAATGCGGCTGATTCGCTATCTGAAGCAACTAAATGCCCGCAATGTTCTACGATGGCGTCAGCTTCTTCGATTGCACGCTCAAGGAGCGCAGCCCTTTCCTCATTGTTATCTTCAAGAGCATTAGAGCGGGCAAGTAAGGAGGCGAATTTCTCCTGTCGGATATGAATGGCGACTTCTATACTATTTTTTCTGCCTTCGATAACGCGTTTTTCGTGTCCGCCATATTGATCCTTACTACTAACGAAAAACATTTCACCCGCTATTTTCCATGCGTCAACAAATTCTTTTTGAGCGATTTCCAGGGAATTATCCGCAGAGCCCTCCGCCTCCTGCGCCTGATGAAGTTTCCAAGAAGTCATTTGAGTGGTGAGAAGAAGTAATTCCTTATTGCACTTCTCAAAAACCTTTTCGTTCTCGTCGATTTTTTCTTTGAATTTTTTAATGGTCTTGAAAGCGTCGATTTTTAGCTGGATTCTGTCCGCTGATCGTCCTTTACCATTGAAATACAGATGGTCCATCGCATTCAATTTCGCAAGTACTTGCTCCATGGCTACGCGACAGTGCTTCGCTACTACGTCAACCTGACCTAACACCATTTTTCCATCGGCGATTCGCCGTTCTATCAACCTTATTCGCGGAGCCGTAGAAGTTTCTTTCCTCATTAACTGGTTAAATGCAAGCCTCCGCTGATCGAAAAGATTGCCATCCTTGATGACTTGTTTGGCGAGCTCACTAATTTTCCTTTCTTTTTCTTCCGTCTCCGCTATTACAGACTTCAACGCGTCCAACGCACTTCTCCAGATTTGCCCTGGCGTTGGTTGTCCAGAATTTGGATCGGCTTCCATATACATGCGCTCTATATTGGGAATTAATTCGTGGGGAAAGTATGCTAACTCGCGAAGGTCTGTGGCTTTCGAATCCTGATATACGTCTACTGTGGCTCTCGTGCGGAATCTAGGTTCAATAGCCTTCTTTCGAAACCTACTGCGCATCCCGAGATCGAGTTGCTCGTTTTCAGAAGTTTATAACTATTCCCCGGGGCTCGCTTTTAACGGACACGTTTGTAGGCCTCATCGCCTCTCGAAGAATATCGATCGCCGTTTCCGGCTGACATTCCCCGCACATGAATACATCAACTGCCGCGAACCCGTGTTCCGGCCAAGTGTGAATGCTGATGTGCGACTCCTTCAGTAACAGCACGCCTGTTACGCCAAGGCCCTCGCCAAAATGATGAAACTTTCCGAAGATGGGCGTGGCGCCCGCGGCGATCGCTGCTTTGCGCATGACGTCTTCAATAAACTGGGGATTGCTCAGGAATTTTTTGGAGATCCCCTGAAGATCGGCCAATAAGTGGCGGCCGAGGGGCATTTCGCCTGCGCGATTCACTATTTGTGCCCGCCGCCAGAGGACCACCCGGAGGATCTGCCGCTACTACCGTAGTTCCTTCCGCTACTATTGTTCTCTTCCGTATAAGACAAATTCACCGCCGTACTGACGATCACCACCATCAAACCATAGAAGAGATAAGCGAAACGGGACATTATTCGGCCTCCGCGATTTGTTCATGGAAGAAAACAGGAATCCAAAGCAGCGCTAAACCAACCAGCAAAACCATGAGGCCATCCATGCCGCTCGCAAACGCAATGGGGACGTTCAGCACGCCGAATAGAATGGAATAGATCTTCGCTGCTTTCGCGGAAAACGCTTTGTCCCCGGTAGGCGAAAAAAATGATGAGGTATCGGCGAGTGGCTTATTGAACCATTGTCCTACCGTGCTTGCCGGTATTCGTTTGGAGAGGGACCAGCCCATCTCTTTATGGCTGATTTCGACGGTAAGCTTTTCACCTTCCGATCCGAAATCGATGATGCGCGTTCTATCGCCAACGCATACCCGCCAGTTGAATGCGCCAACGGCGTAGATAACTACACTGCCGTATTCGTAAAGTTTCTTATAGGTTTTTGACCGAAATGTGGGCGTCTCGCTCATGGCTGATTCCGGCCATTCGTTCAACACCTGAATCCTCTCCCACTCGCCGTCGCTTTCAACGAGCCAGAAATAGCCTGCGTTCG
Source organism: Burkholderiales bacterium (assembly GCA_035539675.1). GTDB lineage: Bacteria > Pseudomonadota > Gammaproteobacteria > Burkholderiales > DATLHW01 > DATLHW01. The sequence continues at coordinate 3,255 of DATLHW010000294.1, forward strand.
CGTTAAAGAGCAAATATTCAACCCATTCCGAGAATTCACCTGAATTAGTTTCCCGGCATTTCATCAGGCCGATCACGTTGTACTTCATCTGATTGATGTTGCCGACATCGCCCAATGATAAGGTCGTTTGAACTTGCCCCAGTTCCTTATGCTTTTGCAGCACAATCGCTTTGTCTGTCGAGCAATCCACCTCGGCATGGCAGGACGGACAAACGACATGGAACGCCATGCCCGCCTGATACTTAATGCCGCCGCCGCAGCTGGGGCAAGCGAGCGCCGTCGTTTTACCTTTGAACCGGCCGGCCGTGCTCGCAATTTCGTCGTCCGAGCGCAGTAACTGACAGCGCATCTCATGCAAGTTAACCGCGCGACCAAGATAAAGCCGGGGCTCGCCATCTTCGGAATAATCGAGGGTCAGAAAGCGATTGTCAGCGCGAAAATCAGCGACTTTCGCCTGCCAGCCATTGCCAACTTTAAAGGGAAGCTCGCCTTGTCCAGCGATACATTGGGCGGTGCGAACGTCGGCGGCGAAAAAGGTGGTTCCTTGAGAGGTGTAACGAGAACCCGGAACAATGCTTTCGAACTCAGGCGCCGCAGTCGCCGATTCTTGCGGCAGCGTCATGACGTATTGGCCGGAAGCATCGGATAACCATCCACTACCGCCGTCGTCGAACAGAACATACCACTCGTTCCAAAAGCCGGCCTCGTAACGCAACTGAATGCGCCCGACCACGGTGAACGGTTTGTCCAAGTAAACGCCGGATGTGTTTATCTGGATGGGCGAGTAATCCTCCAGCACGTCCGACATTTTGCCGATGTCCTTAACCGACTCGGCGTCCTTGAGCAGCGTGCTGTGGCAATAGTCACATACCGCCATGACGGAGGCGGTTGAACGGAACGTGACTTCGGCGCCGCAGCTAGGGCAGGAGACCTTTTGCATGGATAGGTTCTAATTTGTAATCCGCTTTAAGCCCCTCTCCCTTGAGGGGAGAGGGAGCATACCCGGCTACGCATCAACTGGCGTCGTTAGCCTTACCTCAAGCGAGGGGGGAGTCCCAAAACTACCCCACCAACTTCTTCAAAATTTCCGTCTTCGCGGTATCGTAATCCGCTTGGGTGATCAAACCCTTGTCCAACATAACCTTCAGCTTCTCAAGTCGCGCTTCCGGCGCATCCTCTTGCGGCGCTGCTTGCGCTGGCGCAGGGGCGGCCTGCGCATTCCTCATGCCTTCAAACATCGCCTGTCCCATCGCAACGCCAGCTCCCAATCCAGCGCCGACCCCGGCCACGCCACCTTCATTCTGCGCCGCCAACGGAATCGAATTCGCCACCTGATACTGCGTGTACTTCGCCAGATCACCGACCATGCCCATCGAGATGCGCGCGTCGATCGCCTTTTGCAGTTCCTCTGGCAGTGAAACGTTCTCGACGGCGAAATTATCCAACTCCACGCCATAGCGTTCGAATATAGGAACGAGTTCAAGTTTCATCTTGTCGCTCAGCAACGTTTGATTCGCCGCCATGTCGACAAAAGGAACGGAGGAGTTACCAAACGCCGCGGTCATTGTCGCAATAACCAACTTGCGTAACTGATCTTCCACTTCATCCCGCGTGTAAGACTCGCGCGTTCCGCTGATCTCCGTGTAGAACTTCTTCGCATCGGCCAGCTTGTACGAATACATGCCGAAGGCGCGCAGGCGCACCATGCCGAAATCCTTGTCGCGAATCGTGATGGGCTGTTGCGTGCCCCACTTCCGACCAAGCTGAATGCGCGTGCTGAAGAAATAAATGTCGGACTTGAAGGGTGACTCGAAAAGCTTGTCCCAGTTCTTTAAGTAGGTCAGCACCGGCAGCGTTTGCGTCGTAAGCTTGTACATGCCGGGCCCGAAAACATCGGCCACCTTGCCTTCGTTCACAAACACCGCCACCTGCGATTCGCGCACCGTCAGGCTCGCGCCGTATTGAATTTCAAACTCCTGCATCGGATAGCGCCACGCCAAAACGCCATCCGTATCCTCGGTCCACTGCAGGATGTCGATAAACTGCTTCTTGATGAATGATCCTAGTCCCATATCCGTCTCCTCACTTTTCTATGACAGACAGGCTGCATTGATGATTCCGACTACCAACGACGTAGTCCCCATCAACGCGCCCATTGCTGTGTTGTTCTCTGAAATCGCCGCGTTCATCTGCGGTAGCACGCGCGTCACCGCCATGTAGGTCAACAATTGAGCCGTCATGGCGCCAAACCCCCAGACCAGAAACATCGCAAAAGTGCTGCTCAATAGAATGCTACCGGCCACTGTCAGGCAAAAGCCGATGATCGCGCCCGCAAGCGAAAGCGCCGCCGCTGTGTTCCCTTGGCGAATAAGGCCGATTTCGTGAAACGGCGTGACCTTGGTGTAAACCCAAAAGAACACCGCCAGGAGAGCGAATCCAGTGAGGAGATGCAGAAGATAACCGTAAACCTGAGACATTCGGGACCCTCGCAGTTGACATTGTTTTGCCTTGCCGCGACATTAACAAGCGCTCGCGGAAATCGCAACCTTGTCGGCGTAGTGCTTGAATCTGCGCTGAGAAGACAAAGGCCGAGAGGTAGAGCGGGCTACGATGATTACCCCACTCTCTGCTTGTGCCCGGCTTATGCTCCCTCTCCCTTGAGGGGAGAGGGTGACGGCGAAGCCATTTATTCAGGCATTTCACCTCATTCAAGATCTCGCTAATTAAATGAAGCGGCAAACGTTTCTAAACCGCATAACTCACACCCACCACATGCACAACCGCGCCCTAATCCTCTCCGTCTTCATCGTCGCCTCCTGCGGACTCGCCTACGAACTAATCGCCGGCGCGTTGGCGAGCTATCTCCTGGGCGACTCCATATTGCAGTTCTCCTCCATCATCGGCTGCTACCTTTTCGCCATGGGCGTCGGCTCTCATCTTTCCAAATACGTGAACGACGAAGACACCCTCGCGCGATTCATCGACATCGAATTGCTGGTCGGCCTCCTCGGCGGCATTTCCGCGACACTTCTGTTTCTCGTTTTCGCCTGGCTTTCCACGCCATTCCGCACCGCCTTATACGCCCTCGTCTTCATCATCGGCATGCTCGTTGGTATGGAGATCCCGTTGGTGATGCGAGTGCTCAACGCCCGACGAGCAGAGTTTCGCGAACTGGTCAGCCGCGTGCTCACGTTCGACTACCTCGGCGCTCTAGCCGTCTCGCTGCTCTTCCCGCTGGTGCTCGCGCCCAAACTTGGCCTTTCCCGCACCGGCTTTTTATTCGGCATGCTGAACGCCGCCGTCGCACTCTGGACCATCTACATCTTCCGCAAGGAAATGAATGCCGTCGGCGAAAAAGTCATCAAAGCATCCATCGTACTCGGCTTGCTGACAGGCGGCTTTTTCCTATCCGAGCGCCTGACCGGCTGGACAGAGAAAGGACTATTCGGCGACGAAATCATCTATGCCGACACCACGCCATATCAGCGACTCGTCGTCACCCGTTGGCAGGACGACATGCGGCTTTACATCAACGGCAATCTGCAATTTTCGTCGCGTGACGAACATCGCTACCACGAAGCATTGGTTCATCCGGCATTACAACAACTGCCTTGGGCAAAGTCTGTGCTGGTGCTTGGCGGTGGCGACGGCCTAGCGGTGCGGGAAGTGCTGAAGCATTCCAACATCGACGCCGTAACCTTGGTGGACATCGATCCCGCAATGACCAAGCTTTTCTCGACGTCCGAACCCTTAGTCGCGCTCAATCACGGTTCGCTCAAGAACCCTCGCGTCAAAGTCGTTAATCAAGACGCGGCCCAGTGGCTTGAAACCAACCGCGATGTATTCGACCTCATCGTTGTCGACCTCCCTGATCCTTCCAACTTCGCTCTCGGCAAACTTTATTCCGTGCCCATGTACCGATTGCTCAAAAAGCACCTCTCGGAAAACGGCTACCTAGCCATTCAATCCACATCGCCGTACTACGCTCCGCGCTCCTTCTGGTGCATCAAGGCCACGCTCATCGAAGCTGGTTTGAACGCATGGCCGTATCACGCCTATGTGCCCTCATTCGGCGAATGGGGCTTCATGCTCGCCGGCAAACGCCAGGACTTCACACCGCCGGAGCGCTACACAATTGCGACGCGATACCTCGACGCAGAATCGACAAAACTGATGTTCAAGTTTCCGCAAGACATGAAGGAGATTCCCGTAGAGCCAAACCGACTTAACAGTCAGTCACTCGTACATTACTTCGAACAAGATTGGCGACAGGTCATACGTTGATGGCGATAGACGTCCCGATATATCCCATCTCCCTTGAGGGGAGAGGGCTAGGGAGAGGATGAAATGCCTGAATGTAAGCCTCTCGTGTCCTTAATCACCAATCAAATACATAGGGTGGGGCAAGGAGTGTAACGACAGACCCACCAATATAAAACGCGCAATGCGCACTACTTTGTCACGTCGGGTGACGGTAGTTTTACAACAGCATTGCGCACTGTTTCGGCGATGGCGATCAAGTCATTCAAAAACTGAATATCAATTTCCAGATGTCCCTCGTACTCCGCGAGGTTGCGCTTTTCATGCGCCTTCATCAGCACGCGCCACAACGCCGCCGAAATGCCAAGCGTATGGGGTAGAGATTGAAATACAAGATAACGATTGTCTGAGCGGTAGCCATGCCAACGCAATGCGGCAAGCGCCAACGCATGAGCTGCGTTGTAAGTAAGATCAAACCGACCCGCCAGCGATACCGCTTCCTGCTTAGCGTCCGTCAAACGTATTTCACCGGATGCCACTAGACCGTTGAACTCTGCATACGTAACAGTTTCGGCTTTGAGTTTGCCGATACGCACCAAGTTTTCCAGCTCTGGAATAGGTTTAAGTGAGGTCATCTTCCGAACCAATTAAAAATATTTTAGGGCGATCGCCCACTTTGCTTACAAAGGCGCTTCCTTGAGCGCGTTTTTTTTGCCACTCAGTCGGCGTGTATAACGTCGGGTTCACAGGGCGGCCAAGTTTTGTCTCGACAGTTTGAAGCGCTTCGATTACATCTACATACGACAACCCTTCGCTCACAATCATCAGGTCAATATCGCTACGCGCCGTATCCGCACCTTGGGCTACGGATCCATATATAAAAGCGGCGCGAACTTGATTTGCAAATGGCGCTAAGGCGTCGCGTAAAGGCTCGGCGAGACCAACAGTCTTCCGCATGATGCCGTGCAACTCCTCAAAAATCGGCGATTCGCGGTTGGCTTGATAATGTTTTTGATTACCTATTCGAGTGACATTAACTAAACCGCTCGCCACTAGTCGTGCCAACTCCCGCTGCACGCCGCCCGATCCCCCGCCACTCAGCGCTATCAGTTCGGTGGCGAAAAAGCTGCGGTCGGGTTGACCAAATAGCAAACCTAAGATGCGCTGCTGTGTTCCCGAGAACAAAGCCTGCGCCAAGCCGGTGACTGATGAATTGTTTGATCTGCCCATTTTGGGCATTCTAATGCCCAAAATGGGTATGTTCAAGATTTACATATATTTGCGGGTGCGAATACGGGCGCGAAGGTTCGGCCGAGAGGCGTAGGCGTACTAATAAGTATGTTGGGCGTCGTAGTTCGAGTTGGTCCCGTAAGACTATTCGGTTTGATTGGCCTGCAACCTTCATTGCTTTACTTCCCGCCGACAATATCACTTTAGCCTGCGTAAAATCCCTTCCTTAATTAAACCTCCGCGAACGAGTTCGAATGCCATCGACCATGAACCGCCGCCGCTTCCTCCTATACTCCGCCGCATCCAGCGCCCTAGCTAGTTGCTCCAAACTCAACTGGCTGGAAACAACCCCCACCGTCGCCTATCCCGGCATGCAAGAAGGCCACGTCCTACGCGATAAAAAATCCCTCCCTCCACCCTCCGGTGAAATCCTCACCAACGTCGCCATCCTCGGCAGTGGCGTCGCAGGACTTACCGCCGCCTGGAAACTCGCCAAGGAAGGCTTCCACGACTTCCTCCTACTAAGCGGCCCGGAATACGGCGGCAACGCAGCTGGCGGCGCATTCGGCAATCTCACCTATCCTCGCGGCGCACATTACTTACCGTTACCTTCAATGGAATC
>DATLHW010000295.1:0-6570 GCA_035539675.1 Burkholderiales bacterium
GTAATAAGCGGGGCGATAGTTTTGAGTAAATGCTCTGCAGTTTGTGTTCGATCGACATTAACATCCGGGAGAATGTCATAAATTTTTGTTTTTTTTTCCGAGCTTGTCACTTCAATAGTGTTTTCGCCTTCGTTCATTATTTTCTCCTAAGAGCTACTGCTCAAATAGCTACTGTCGCAAAATCGGGAAAAAGTTTTTGTACTCTATCTGCCTCAGGATACGCTTGAAGCAGCTGGCTTTGTCAGCGTTCGGATTGTGGTTAGTATAATGCGCTGCACTGTAATGGGAATGTCAAAAACTGTGGGGGAGCGCCGAGTCGGCCTTGGTAGGATTAGCTAGCGACCATGCCTCAAAGAACGAAAAACCTTACTGGCTATTTTTATTATCACCCTTAGACTTTCTGACCGATGTCTAGCTCAGCCATTCTGTAGCCGCACAGAAGTGATTCCCCAAAATCGGACAAGCGAATAAGTGAAAGTTCTGCTCTAATCCGACGCTCGTTGCGAAAGGAGCCAGAACGCCATCGGCTACTTGAGGTCGTGAGCGGCAGCAAGGGGGCGGCATCGATAATTTGACATTGTCATATTCGGCGCCAGCACATGGAAAGCCGCCATTCGCTGTAAACTTTCTGGCCAATGACAGGTAACGCAATAAATTGCGGACTGATTGGCGCAGATCCTAATCGTCGCCTTTGGCCGATCAAGAGACCGACGACATATTCCTATGAGCGACTGGTATCGAATGTAAAGCTGGCATTCATGGGCGTGGTTTTTCGATAGCATGAACTGGAGCAAGCGTAGGTTGAGCTGACGTGAGGAAACCCAACATGAGTCAGCTCCAATGAAGCATTGGGCTTCGCACGACTCGGCTCAACCTACGGCCTTCAATGCCTGCCAAAAGTACAAGTCATCAGGGGTGGAACCCTCTCTTGAATCTCGTTGCGAACCAGATTCTATAAGGGGTTGAAACCGTTCCGTCCTTCTTCGATATGCAATATTCAGGGTTAGGGACACGCGAAAGGAACACCGGAACAATTGTCAGGTGTGTTCCCGGTAATCGTCGTATTAATTGAATGGACGCTTCCCGCATTGTAAAGCCCTCCGCCTTGTTCATAGGCGGTGTTTCCAGTGATCAAAGAGTCCTTGAGGAACAGGGCGCTGTAGTTCGTAATGCCTCCGCCGGAGCGACTGGAAGTATTATTGGCGACGGTAGTATTCTTTAGTATTACCGTTCCCTCACGGTTCAAGATGCCGCCTGCCTCGCCTCCAGAATTATTAAGCACCAAACTATCAGTAATCGACAACGTGCCAGCTAGCGATTGCACGCCGCCGCGTACGCTTGTGTTTCCTGTGAACAGAGATCCGATTATTACGGCGTCTCCTTGATTGCCTATAGCGCCGCCCCCGTTATTCGCGAGGGTGCTTTCGATTAGGGTAAGCGAGCCCCGGTTATGAATACCGCCACCGATGAAGCGATCGCTAGTAACGTTGTTGCTTATCGTGCTGTTCTTGACAATCAAGTCGCCACGGTTATGTATTCCAGCGCCGCCGTCCTCGGAAAGTGGGCCAGTGGTGGTGTTATTGGAAATCGTACTATTTACTATGAGCATTTTTCTATTCGTTTGGATGCCCGCGCCGCTTCCAGCCTGATTATTGAATATCGAGCTGTTTTTAATACTCACGTCTCCAGATGCGCCAATGCCTCCGCCGCTTCCGGACGCATGATTTCCATAAATCTCGCTGTCATCAAGAGAAAGCTTACATTGGCGAACTATCATTCCGCCGCCTTCGTTCCCAGGGGTGGGGTACCGCATACCCACGCCACCCGTAATGCTCACGCCTGAAATTCGAATGGCCACTTGGTCGCTCGTACATTCAAGAGTAACAACGGTTTTATAATCCGAACCGTTAATGACCGTCTTCGATGAATCCTCTCCCTTCAACGTCAGACTCTTGTCGGTTATGACAATATTCTCCTTGTAGAAGCCTGGCGATATGCGGATCGTTTCTCCCGGTTGCGCGCTGTTAATCGCTTCCTGGATCGAAGAGAACGGACAGCCGCTTCTGCACACATCGATATGCGAGGCAAGCGCTTCCTGACTGGAAGCCAGCGCAAGCGCGAGGAATCCGAGAACTGGAAAAAAGGGAACCTTGGAACGTTGGGGGATGGGATAGGACATGAAGCTTTCTCCTGGTGTCATTCAAGCTACAAGAAAGATAAGCCCCCAGCGTCAATTGGGTCGCCTCGTCAACGGAAAGAAGCTTTCCCGTCTTTACCTTGTTTCAAAAAGGTGGCGACAGCATGGACGAAGCACTACGTAAGAAATCAATCGCCGACAGAACTGGCGCTTGGATTTATCGCCCCCCAACTTCTTGAGTTAAGCCTAGTCATTCAATGACTGGAATTCAATCGATTTAAATCAAGTTTGGATTGTCCGACCGAGGAGCTTTTATTTTCCCGGACCCCAGGCAACTCTTGATGACTAGCGGGAGGTCAACAGCGTGATGGATGCGGCGATTAGCATAATGACGGCAGCCACTACATTCAGAGTGACCAGCTGTTTAACATCGCGCACGGACGCCTTCATGCATAGACTTTGCCATTACTTCACGGCTGCCGTTCAACGTGAGATATATGGCGCACAGGATGGTGCTCTTGCTTGCATTCGTCGGAAAAATTTTTCGATCGCCTGAATGTCAGGAATTGGCCGGATGTTGCCCAATAGCCAAAAAACAGTTCGTCCGCTTCCGCTGCATAGCGGTCGCAGCTCTCGATACATCGAAAAGACCGCAAAGGGCACAATCCGGTAGAAGTAGAAACAAAAAGCTGCCGATCAAGAGACCGACGACATATTCCTGTGAGCGACTGGTTATGGTCGTCCCGATTTCGTGTCCGAGGTCGCCAATGTGTTCGAGCTAGGCTTTCGTGGACAGGCTTCGAGCTCATTGACCTATTCGGCGACGCTGTTCTGGCATGAGTGGGAGAACCTGCGTAGCGGATCAGCGCCGCTGGTGCGACTGGAGAACAAAATCCAGGGGGCAGCTTACGGGGTAGAGGCTTGGGGCTCTTGGCAGGCGTCCCGCAATTGGCGCTTGAGCAGTGGGTTTATGACGCTACGCAAGCGTCTTGAACTGGAGCCGGGGAGCACCGATCCCCAGGGCGTGACTAACCCGAATCTCTCGAACGACGCCGAGCTCCAGTGGATGCTGCGCTCCTCACTGGATTTGGCGCCGAACCATCAGTTCGATGCGACGGTACGGCGCGTGGGCAAGCTGCCCAATCCTGTCGTGACTGAATACATCGCCACGGATCTACGCTATGGGTGGCGGGCGCATCGCGATCTGGAGCTTTCGCTGACGGTGCGGAACGCGTTTGACCCGGAGCATGTGGAGTTCAATGCGGCGCCGGAGCGCAGTGAGATCGAGCGCAGTTTTTTTATTGCGGCTAAGTTGACCTATTGAACAGCCTAAGGGGTAGCCCGGATTAGCGAAGCGTAATCCGGGGAGTAATGCGCCCCAATAAAAAACGACCCCGGATTACGCTTCGCTAATCCGGGCTACAAATTTGGAATTGTGTGGGATTCGTATAAGAACCTGGCCATTTTCAGACATCCATTCCAATGTCCGAAAACGGCTAGAAATGAGGGGGTGAAACTCTATATATTGAATGCATGACACAGAAGATTCATCCGCTTTATAAAGCGCTCACCGCACGCGATTCTCGCTTTGACGGGATTTTCTTTGTGGGTGTGACCTCGACCCATATTTACTGCCGTCCGATCTGCCCGGTGAAAACACCGAAAGAAGCCAATTGCCGGTTTTTCAATAGTCCGCAGGAAGCTGAACAGGAAGGTTTTCGACCTTGTTTGCGGTGCCGTCCTGAATTGGCGCCTGGCAGCGCGCCTGTAGATGATTCCCAGCGCATTGCTCATCTGATTGTCCAGCGAATTGAAGAAAGGACGATTGATGACAATGCAGGGCTTGAGGCGATTGCCGATCAGTTCGAATTAAGCTCCCGTCAAATTCGGCGCATCATTCAAAAAGAATTGGGCGTATCGCCTGTCCAATTGATTCTTACGCGCCGCCTTCTGTTGGCCAAGCAGTTACTCACGGAAACCAGTCTGCCAGTGACAGAGATCGCATTCGCCAGCGGCTTTGCAAGTTTGCGCCGTTTCAACGACGCCTTTAACAGCCGATATGGCATGCCGCCGTCACGCCTACGTAAAAAGGCGGTAGACGATACAAGCGTTGTCATCGGCGACAACACCTCGACCTTGCAACTGTCCTATCGTCCGCCATATGACTGGATAGGCATTCTGGCTTTCTTGAAAGCCCGCCAATTGAAAGGCGTCGAATGGGTCACGGACAACTTTTACGCCCGCACCGTACACCTGGGCGATTGCAAAGGGTGGATTAAAGTCACGCAGGCGAAATCCAGGAATGCGCTGATGCTGGAATTCACCCATAGCCTGACGCCAGTGCTGCCCGCCCTCTTGAGCCGGGTGCGCGACTTGTTCGATCTGAATGCGCGCCCCGACATCATTAACAAGCATCTTGGTAAGGATGAAATTTTAGGCCCATTGGTTAAAGCCAATCCGGGTATGCGGGCGCCCGGGGCTTTCAAGGGTTTTGAAATGGGATTGCGCGCGATCCTCGGCCAACAAGTGACGGTGAAAGCCGCAACCACGATTGCGGGTCGTCTGGTCGGGGCGTTTTGCGAACCCATTGTGACGCCATACCCGGAATTAAATTATCTGACGCCTTCGCCGACAAAAATCGCCACAGCATCCGTCGATGATCTTGCCAAACATGGCATTGTCAGTGCGCGATGCAAAAGTATTATCGCTCTCGCACAGGCGCATGTTTCCGGTGAGTTGTCGCTTGAGAGCGGCGTCCATCACGATCCGAACGCCACCATTGAGCGGTTAGCGCAGTTGCCCGGCATCGGGCAATGGACAGCACACTACATCGCCATGCGGGCTCTGCGATGGCCGGACGCCTTCCCGAGAGGCGATATCGGCATCATCAACAGCCTTGGCGGCGTTACGGCGAAACAGGCCGAGGCAATCTCACAAGCATGGCGGCCGTGGCGGTCTTATGCGACCGTCCATCTATGGAGAGGACTGTCCAGTCCTCAAGGAGAAAGGAAATGACCTACTTTTATAAAACCATGACATCGCCTGTCGGCGAATTAAAGCTTGTCGCAAGCGATAAGGGCTTGGCTGCAATTCTTTGGGAAAACGATGATCCCCACCGCGTTCGGTTGGATCCTGTTTCGGAAGATAAACAACATCCCGTGCTGCTCGAAACGGAACGTCAATTGAATGATTATTTTTCGGGCAAGCGCAAATCGTTTTCGCTCGATCTCGATTTCAAGGGAACCGAATTTCAGAAAAAGGTTTGGGCGGCGCTACTGACTATTCCATTCGGGGAAACCCGAAGTTACGCGCAAATTGCGAATCAAATCCAAAACCCTAAAGCAGTGCGCGCCGTGGGGGCGGCCAATGGAAAAAATCCCATCTCCATAATCGCCCCATGCCACCGCGTCATCGGCTCCACAGGCAAACTGACAGGATTTGCGGGTGGGTTACAAGCCAAGGCGTGTTTGTTGGCGCTGGAAGGAAAAAACGATATTCAATAAAATTGTGTAGGGCGGAAAAGCGATAGCGCCTTCCGCCGCATGTTTCGCAATGAGGCAACATCCGTTTTCAAATCGCATCCGGCGGAAGGCGCTATCGCTTTGGCCGCTACGCCTCCGGCTTGCTCGAAACTTCGCCGTAGGGCTCGTTTTCCGCCCTACCCTCTATACAAGTCCAGATAGAGCCCCTCTCCCTTGAGGGGAGAGGGGTTGGGGAGAGGGTGATGGTTCAAATTAACTCCGCTTTCACCCTCTCCCCAGCCCTCTCCCCTCAAGGGAGAGGGAGCATTCGTGACTACACAAACTTGTGTAGATACTTTTGCCCTTAAGGGGAAGAGGGCAATGGGTAATAGCTCATCGTCATCCTTCCTTACTCATTCTCAACGCCAACTCATACAACTCATTCTTCCGCGCCCCCGTGATCTTCGCCGCCACGCTCGCGGCCTGACTAACCGGCATAGCATCCAGCAGTATCTCCAGCACCCGCTTAGCCTCCTCGCCACCCTCATCGGCTTCCGGCTCCCCGGCCGAAACAATTACGACGAACTCGCCCCGTTGCCGATCCGGGTCGCCGTTCAGCCACTCAAGCGCCTCTCCCAATGGGCATGCATGGATGGATTCAAACCGCTTGGTGATTTCCCGAGCGAAGGTGATGGTTCGGTCGTTACCCAGGACAGTGTGGAGATCTTCGGTAAGCTCGATGATTCGATGGGGCGCTTCGTAAAACACCAGCGCAAACGGCAGTTGTTTTAATTGCACGATGGCCTCACGTCGAGGGCCAGCACGCGGGGGAAGAAATCCGTAAAAAAGAAAGCCGCCTTCAGGCAAACCCGCGACGGAGAGCGCGGCGATTGCAGCGTTGGGACCAGGAATCGGGGTGACGAGAAAGCCTGCTTGCCGGACGGCTTGGACCAGCAAAGCGCCTGGATCGCT
>DATLHW010000296.1:0-2297 GCA_035539675.1 Burkholderiales bacterium
GAATAGCGTGGATATCATCAGCGCCACAACAGGCACAGCGACAGCTAAATAGCCTGCGCGGTCAGCGCCAATGCGCCCCATCAATGTGACGTACACGCCAAAAACCAGCGCGGTTCCAACGATGGAAAGATAAAGTAGCGAGAGAACATACTTCCCGCTCCAATCGAACGCGAATGCGCCCCCTTTCAGAATTACATACACGATCACGAACAATGCGCCGTAGAGCATCGCATAAGCATTAAGCGGCGCAACGGCGATTCCCTTGCCATAGTTTCGGATCGTCACCATGTTACCGAGCGCCGCGAATATCGCGCCCATCGATGCATAGCTGAATCCCAATAACGGATTTCGCTGACCCGATAATGGACCGAGGGTGGGAAGAAAAATTAGCGCGATCCCCAATACGCCAAACACCGCTCCTACCACGGCTTGACGTCGTATCGACGTACCGAAAAATAGGCGCATGCCGAACATGTTCAGAAACACGATGAACGAAAACATCACGGCGACCAGTCCTGACGTGATATACGAAGCCGCCAAGTACGCACAAACATAAGTGAGTGAAAAAAACAGCAAGCCTTGCAGCGCCATCCAGCCATGCTCTCTCGGAGAGAATCGGAACTTGAGCCCGCGAATCAGGCCATAAGCAAACAGAATCCCGCTGGCTAATACAAAACGGTAGACCACCGATGCTTCCAACGGAACCTTGCCTAGCTGAAAGGTAATGGCGATCCAGGTTGATCCCCAGATAAGGGTCGCTGCTATGTAGAGCACTATGTTGTTATTCACAGGCCGCTCCTAGCGTCGCCGGCCTGAGATTGGCCGTGCAGAACTTTAAAGCCCTATTGGAAAAACGACTCTACGCCGCGCGCAACGAATCCACGATTTTCATTCTTGCCGCGCGCACCGAAGGTAGGAATCCTCCCACAACGCCCATGATCAAGGCAAAGCCCAGCGTTTTAATGACAATCGCGGAATTCAAAGTAAAGCTAAAAGCAAGTTCGGAGAACGACTGAAAGTTGGTGGTCGAAAAGGAAATAAACTGCATCAAGGATGCGAACGCCAGCCCAATTACGCCGCCGGCAAGGGAAAGCAACAAGGCCTCCGTCAAGAACGCGGCCAGGATATTGCGACGCTTGAAACCAAGCGCCCGTAGCGTGCCGATTTCCGTTACCCGATTCGCCACGGACGCATACATTGTGATCATCGCGCCGATCATCGCCCCAATTGAAAAAATGATGCTGAGCGTCAGACCAAGAATACTGATAAACGTGGACAATGCTTTGGATTGATCCGCGTAAAACGTTTGCTCTCGCTTGGCTTCCAAGGTCAAACGAGGATTGGTTTCGATATCGCTCTTGAAAGCATCGAACCGATTCGTATCGTTAAGCCGCGCAATGACGGAAGAGTAGCCAGTCCGCCGGAACGCTTGCGTGAGTTGCTCGGCGTCACCCCAGATTTCCGAGTCGAAGCCGCTGTTGCCTGCATCAAACACGCCGACCACGGTCCATTCTCGTTGGCCAAAACGCAAGCGCTCCCCAATTCCCGCGCCGGTGAAACGTGTCGCAATTCCGCCGCCCGTGACAATTTCCGAGGCGCCCGGACTAAACATGCGGCCTTCCGTGATTTTTACTTGCGGGCGCAGTTCGAAGCCCTTTGGAGAAACACCGCGAATGATTACATTCGAAGGCTTTTCCGAGCCACGCTTCATAAGAGATATAAGCACGACTGTTTCGCGGGAAATCAATGGATGGCCGTCCTTGCCAAGTGCGATTGCAGGATGGCTTATGACGATTCTTGCCTGCTCTTGATCAACGCCGCTTTGCACTTCGGTATCCGCCGCGCGACGAATAACCACGACGTTATCGTACTCGCCAGTAGTGACGAGGGTTTTCTTCAGGCCTTCATCCAGCATCAGCACCGTGGCGAAGACGAATACCACAAGCGCAAGCCCTCCCGCCGTAAGCAATGTGGTGAGCTTACGAGTCCAGAGATTGCGGGCGATGTAGGAAAGAGGAATTTTCAAGGCGTTCTTTTAGTGGATCCAACGCCCCTGCAGCGGGAAGATTAAAATGGAAATGGCCTTCATTACCCAATACTCCTTAAACCATCGACGATCTTAATTCTCGTCGAACGCAATGTCGGCGCGATCGCTGCGATTAGGCCGACAACGACAGCCGAGGCAATCTGTAATAACAAAGTCTCGCGGGAGATTTGGAACACGGGAAAGATCGTCCCGACAGCCTCGCTAAAACCCCGAGCAACCGGAAATAGCAAAGCGATCCCGATTGCGGCGC
>DATLHW010000297.1:0-3304 GCA_035539675.1 Burkholderiales bacterium
GGCGAGCCTTGCATCGCCCCTGTTCGCACAGGTCTTCGGCGGCAACGCGTTGCTTGATGGGATGCAACCTTACGCCGCTAATTATGGAGGACATCAATTCGGCAATTGGGCTGGGCAACTCGGCGACGGACGCGCCATTACCTTGGGTGAAATGATTAACGCCAAAGGCGAGCGTTGGGAGTTGCAACTTAAAGGCGCCGGCCCCACGCCTTATTCGCGCCGCGCCGATGGTCGTGCGGTATTACGGTCATCGGTTCGCGAGTTTTTATGCAGCGAGGCGATGCATCATCTCGGCGTTCCGACTACGCGCGCATTGAGTCTGGTGGCGACGGGAGAAGACGTTGTAAGAGACATGTTTTACGACGGCAACGCCAAGTCGGAGCCGGGCGCGATTGTGTGCCGGGTGGCGCCTTCGTTCATTCGCTTCGGCAACTTCGAACTGCCGGCGTCGCGGGGCGATGAGGCCTTACTAAATCAATTAATCGACTTCACGATCCAGCGCGATTTTCCGGAACTGGTTTCTGGGACAAACGAGAGCGGCGAACTGCGCGCGGAGTGGTTCGCGCAAGTATGCGATCGTACGGCGCGGATGGTGGCGCATTGGATGCGAGTGGGCTTCGTGCATGGGGTGATGAATACGGACAATATGTCGATACTTGGCCTGACGATAGACTATGGGCCCTACGGCTGGGTCGATAACTTCGACCTTGATTGGACGCCCAACACGACGGACGCCGCCAATCGCCGTTACCGCTTTGGACAGCAGCCGCAGATTGCCTATTGGAATCTTGTCCAACTTGCGAATGCTCTAGCGCCGGCCTTCGGCTCTACCGAACCGTTGATTGCCGGGTTGCAACGTTATCGGGACGCATTCGCCGCCGCTAATCGTGACAACATTGCAGCGAAGCTTGGCTTAAGAGAATGTCGGAACGAAGACGCTGAGCTTATGCAGGCGTTGTATGCGTTGATGCAGGATGCCGAGGTGGACATGACGCTGTTCTTCCGCGCGTTATCCGATGTTGATCTCGATGCGCCAAACTTGGCGGTACTGAGCGACGCGTTTTATGACGAGCAAAAACGGCAAAACGCCGAGCCGGGGTTTCTCGATTGGCTAACACGCTATGGCGCCCGCGTACGCCTTGATGAGTTGTCATCCGCCGAACGCCGCGAACGCATGCATGCGGCGAACCCACGCTATGTTCTACGCAATTATTTAGCGCAACAAGCGATCGATCGCGCCGAGCAAGGGGATGAATCGGGCATTCACGAATTGCTGGATGTATTGCGTCGCCCCTATGACGATCAACCGGGTAGGGAACTATTCGCTCAACGTCGACCGGATTGGGCACGCAACCGAGCGGGGTGTTCGATGCTGTCTTGTAGTTCGTAGAGGGGCCTTATCCCTTCACATGTAAAGACGCTTTTTGAATGAAAAATCGGACGAGCCAAGGCTAGCGCCATGGCCCGTCCGCCCAAATACTCAAGCAATTCTGATCGCTTTACCAGACGCGTCACCCTCTGCTCCACGCTCTCTCTCAAACACCAGCAGCATGCCGCCCAAAATCGCGAGGTTCTTGAGGAATGCCGTCAGCTGATTTTGAAAACTGGCGGCATCCGCGCTCCAGAACGCATGGAACACGATCGTAACGGGAACCAGAAACAACGCGATCACCAATGCTGCATAGCGAGCTCTGAATCCAGTGATCAGCATAAGCCCCCCGATCACTTCAATCGCAATCGTTATCGCCAATAACGGCGCGGCGAAGGGAAGACCAGCGCTTGCCATCCAGCCAGCCACTCCGGAAAAACCGACAACCTTAAAAATGCCCGAAATGAAAAACAAGGCGCCAAGAAAAGCTCGGCCGACCGGATATGACAGTTTCAATGTATTTTTCATGATCAACTCCTAACGGTTAAATAAATTAGTAAGGCAAATCGAACAGTAAAATTTCAGCGGCTTCGGCCTGAGACAACTTGACGGCGCTTTCATTGGATACTTTCAACGCATCGCCGCTCACGAGTTGCTGGCCATTAATCTCCAACTCACCGCGCACCACGTGCACATAAACCTTTCGTCCCTGTACTGACCGATACGTCACCTCGTCGTCACCATCGAAAATTGCAGCGTATAGGGTTGCATCCTGATGAATCGTCACCGAGCCTTCTCGTCCATCGGGCGAGGCGATCAATTTCAGTCGTCCTTTCTTGGAATCCGCGTCGAAATGCTTCTCCTCATAACCCGGCTGGATTCCTTTCACGTTAGGCTCGATCCATATTTGCAAAAAATGTACGGCATCCGATTTGGAGTGATTGAACTCGCTATGCTGCACACCCGTTCCGGCGCTCATGCGCTGTACGTCGCCGTATCGCAACACCGATCCATTCCCCATGCTGTCCTTGTGCGCCAGAGCGCCATCAAGCACGTAGGAAATAATTTCCATATTCTGGTGCCCATGCGAGCCAAAACCGCGGCCCGGCTGAACGCGGTCCTCATTGATGACCAACAGCGGCCCGAATCCGGTGTGCTTAGGGTCGTAGTAATCACCAAATGAAAAGGTATGTTGGGAATAAAGCCAACCGTGATCGGCAATTCCTCTTTCGGTGCTTTTGCGAATCTGAAGCATGGTTCTCTCCGTTTCTGGCGTTGCCATATGCGATGTTTTCAAAAATTTCTTTGCATTGGCTTCCCTTCAATCGCGTTGCTTGAAGAGATGTCGTGAGTGAAATTATGTTCGCTGCGAAGAGAAATAAAAAACAGAAAGTTTCGATGCTATCTATCGATTTTTTAGAATGCGGGCGATTGTTGCGGCGCCTGTGGGAGAAGTCACCCGTATTGGCGTTAGCGTAATTCGGGTGACTTATCTGAAAATTGGATGCGATACGTATCGATTTAATAAGGGCTCACTGTCGGCCGTACAATGATCTCACTGACATCCACATCGGCTGGTTGCTCCAGCGCATACACAATTGCTCTGCCAATGGCATCTGGAGATAACGCTATTTTTCGAAATTCCTTCATGCCGTTTCTGGCGCTCTCATCGGAAATGCTATCGGCCAATTCCGATTCCGTGACGCCCGGCGAGATAACGGTCACTCGGATATCTCCGCCAAGTTGTTCCTGGCGTAACCCTTCAGAAATTGCTCGCACGGCAAACTTTGTCGCGCAATAGACGCCGGCGGTTGGGTACACTGTGTGAGCACCAATCGAGGCGATGTTAACGAAGTGGCCGGCGCCTTGCGCTTTCATGATCGGCAAACCCGCGGCTATTCCATAAAGCACGCCCTTGATATTGACGTCGATCAT
>DATLHW010000298.1:0-4666 GCA_035539675.1 Burkholderiales bacterium
CCATGAGCACGACAAAACTTCCCGTCTTATTTGTTTCTCACGGCGGCGGACCGTGGCCATACATTGACGGCATGAGAGAGCAGTTTGCAAAGACGGCGCAGGAATTCCGCGAGCTTCCGCAAAGTCTGCCGTCGAAACCTAAGGCGGTTCTGGTGATTACGGGCCATTGGGAAGCAAACGAATTCACGGTCTCCACAGCCGAGCACCCTCCCATGGTGTACGACTACCATGGGTTTCCGGAACATACCTACCACATTCAATACAAAGCGCCAGGTTCTCCAGCGCTAGCCGAGCGAGTGCGCGCACTGCTCGGAGAAGCCGGCATCAACAGCGCCGAAGATCCCGCCCAAGGCTTCGACCACGGAACCTTTGTTCCATTGGGGCTGATGTATCCGAATGCGGACGTACCAATCGTCCTGCTCTCGTTGAAATCGAACTATGACCCTGCCGAGCATATTCAAGTTGGACAGGCGCTTGAGCCGCTTCGCAATGAAGGCGTTTTGATCGTCGGCAGCGGGCTGACGTATCACAACATGCGCGGATTCGGCCGTAGCGAATCGATGCCGGTGTCAGAATCGTTCGAGAATTATTTGAACGATGCGATCACCGATTCGAATCCAGCGACGCGTGGGGAGAAATTGAAGGCATGGGCGACAGCGCCTGCCGCCCGTCTAGCGCATCCACGTGAAGATCATCTGATCCCACTTATGGTGATCGCGGGCGCCGCAGGAAATGATGTTGGACGACGGATATTCGTGGACAAAGTTTTGAATGTGGCGATGGCGTCATACCGGTTTGGAAATTAACTTGTAGGTTACCCAACTTCTAAAGGCAATCACCATGAGCGTAAGTAAATCTCTTGTTAACGAATTTGCTCCAACCGGCCGCCTCCGCGCAGTGATCAATGTTGGTAACCCGATACTCGCGGGCATCAACCCCGAGACGCAGCAACCGTTCGGCGTTTCCGTTGACTTAGCCAATGAGCTTGCAAAACGACTAGGCGTAAACGCGGAGTACACGGTAGTCGATGCGGCCGGAAAATCGGTGGAGGCGTTAAGACAGAATCAGGTCGATATCGGCTTTGTCGCGATTGATCCATCACGTGGAGAAGGCGTCAGTTTTACGCCGCCCTATGTCCTGATCGAGGGTTGGTATCTGGTCCACAACGAATCCCCTCTTCAGAAGAACGAAGACGTCGACGAGCCCGGCATTCGAGTCGCGACATGCGCCGGAAGCGCTTATGACTTGTTTCTTACGCGGGAAATTAAACGCGCGCAGATTGTGAGAGCGGCTACGTCGCAGCAAGTAGTGGATACATTCATCGAGCAACGACTCGACGTCGCGGCAGGGGTGAAGCAACAATTGGAGCATGACGCTGCGCGAATCGGCGGCCTACGACTATTGAAAGATCGTTTCATGGTCATTAAACAAGCGATGGCTGCCCCTAGAAGCCGTTCAAACGAAGTTCTCGAATACCTTTCTGCGTTTGTGGAGGAAATGAAAATTTCCGGGTTCGTAGAGCACGCGCTTGCGCGACATAACATCGCTGGGGCCTCCGTTGCGCCGGTGGAGTATCGTTTCGATTTAAAGGGCAGTGGTTCACGTTAGCCG
Organism: Burkholderiales bacterium; assembly: GCA_035539675.1. Taxonomy (GTDB): domain Bacteria; phylum Pseudomonadota; class Gammaproteobacteria; order Burkholderiales; family DATLHW01; genus DATLHW01. Next base: position 1,612 of record DATLHW010000298.1, read on the forward strand.
CCCGCTAACCCCACTCGATAATCATTGGGCCCATCCTTTTCTCCAAATGGCCCTCCCGGGGTTCGGGTAGTCGACTCGAGTTCGCGTTTCTGCTGCGTCTTTGATGAGGCGTCATAGTGAACTATGGCAACGACGAACAACAACGCCAGGCGAAGAAAGACGCGATTTGATTGGCGCGTTTATTATCGGAAATCGCCTTACGTCCGCTCACATTCATGCCGCCGAAAATTCTTTTAATCGCAAATACCTGAAGACAATTTGCAAAAAACGGCATGATCGCTGCTCGGTCAACCGGAAGAAGCATTACGGCCAGTCGTAAATACAGCGCTTTTTCGATGGGCGCATGGACAAGGTTACGCCGAGAAGCAGAGGCGCCAAGAGTCATGGTGGATGCAGCATCAGATTTAAAAACAGTTTCGCATCACAACTAAAAATTTACTAACTGGGGGAGAAATATGAGATTGATCTTAACAAGCAGTACGATTGCTAAGACTTTTATCACTACATTCTTATTAGTGATCGTTAGCTCTTTAAATTCCGCCCACGCCTGGAGCGGAAGTGGTCACAGATTCATCGCACAAACAGCATGGTCATTGATGACGCCAGAAGCGCAGACAATGGCCAATACGCTAATCAACAGCGGTATTGATGCGCCCGGCACGACATGCACGGAAAACACTTTTGTAAATTCCGCCACTTGGTTGGACTGTGTGCGAGGCGCCATTAAGGTCGCGCCATGGGACAAAATTCTTCACGCCGATCGCTATCCCCTCTGCCCGGGAATATTCCCAAATGGTGAGCGCCCTCATTATTCATCGGATGCGCTAAAGCAGGCCATCAGCAACATTAACGACCGAGGCGCTCCGATTAGCACGCGACGCGTTGCTTTGAAAATCATTCTTCATCTTGTGGGCGACTTGCACCAACCATTACACAGCGCAACGACGTTCGATCACCTTGGCGGCGATACATTGGTGCTAACACCGCAGGCGGACCAGTGGCCAAATCCCATTAACCTCCACGAATATTGGGATGTTTACGTTGCAAGGTACGTAAGGAACAGCAATAAAAACGCTATGCTTGCAATCATTAACAGTGATCGCCGTAACATCGAGCAAGGCTCGATAGACAGCTGGATGGCGGAAACAGCTCAGCAAGCGCTCAACACGGCGTATGCCGGACTGCTGGGGATGAGTCAAATATGCCAACGACCTTCCACTACTCCGATAGTTATCCCTCAGTCTTACGATATTGCGGCGCGCCAAGTGGGAACATTAAAAATGGCGCAAGCGAGCGTTCGTCTGGCATACATCCTTAATCAAGTAGCGGCAGGTACGTTAGATCCAAGCTTTTACGCACCACGGCAAAATCAGGCGTCAAATACGACGCAAGAATCAGAACATGAATCGCACGACGATACTACGAGCGCATTGGGCGATGCCGATGCAGTTAGCAGCGACAATGGTAGCGGCGGCGGATGCACGCTTAGCACTAGCGCTCACGCCAAATTTGATCCCGTCTTGTTATTGATGGTTTTGTTGGCGATCGGAATGGTTTATTGGTCAAAGAGGTAATGTTGAACTGGCGCGCCGCAGACTTTCGTCGTCCGATCAACCAATCCTCGTCTATCTGTACTATGGTTAAAAGGAGATAAACAATCTCTGTCATTCAGGGGGATCAAGGCGCGCGCCCTTTAACGCCCATCCCCCACAGATAAGTTTGTGGTATTGCCCGAGACGGCGGCCATACCTTTCAGGTTCACCTCGACTAAGCAGGCCGCGCAAACATCAATCCAAGGAGTCAGGCCGTATGCAAATAACCGACATCCTCAGCCAAATTGGCGGCCTTAAGTCGATAGCGCAAGAACTAGGCGTTAGCGAGGCCCAGGCGGCCAGCGGGGCCGAAGCGCTTATTCCCGCGATTCTCGGCGGATTTAAGAAACAAACGCAGGCGCAGTCCTCGGGTCTCGAAGGACTCAGCGGCCTGCTCGGACAACTCGGCGGCGGTAACCTGCTCGATAACGTGCTAGCGCCCGAGCCCACGAACATAAACCAGGGCAACGATGTGCTCGGACAGATATTCGGATCGAAGGACGTGAGCCGCGCGGTCGCACAAAACGCGGCTTCCCAGTCAGGACTCGACACAGGCTTGCTCAAGAAAATGCTGCCACTGCTGGCGATGCTTGTCGCAGGCTACATGGCGAAGCAGCGTAGCGCCGACTCCGAAGCGCACCCCTCCTCTACGAGCGGCGGACTCGGTGGCCTGCTTGGGAGTCTGCTCGGCGGCAGAGGCGCCGGGATCAGTGGCGCGACGCCAGGACTCGCGTCGATGCTCGATCTGAACGGCGACGGTAATCCCCTGGACGACATCCTGCGGATGGCCGGAAAAGCAATGCGCTAGCCGCGCCGGGGCTCCCGGTCGGATGGCTTCATCATTGAGTACGATGTACGAAGGAGTATGGATATGAGTTGGATTATTGCGTTGATCATTGGCGGAATCGTCGGTTGGTTGGCGAGTATTGTCATGAAAACCAATGCCCAGATGGGTTGGATCGCCAATGTGCTGGTGGGCATCGCCGGTTCACTGCTGGGCTCCTGGATCGCCAGACTAGTGGGTATTGCGTCCGATGGCGGCATCGTGCAATTCGTGATCTCGTTCGCGGGGGCGGTGTTGCTCATCTTCATTTTGGGCAAGGTCGGCATCTTCCGGAAGACCTAACGCCGGCGACGCAACGCAACGCGATAGGGAAATAAAAGGGGCGACACACTGGCGGGCGTTCCTGGAGCGGATTTTCCCTTGGGATGGTGCGCGGAATAACTTCCAAGTTGGACAAGTCTAGTGCGAAGCTTTGCTCGCCCGAATCCTCCGATACGCCTATTCCGCCCCCCATCCCCAACTCATCGTTGGACTCGCTCACTGCCTTACATAAAGGGCGACTACGACCTTGTTTTTATTGTTCTCTCGCCTCCCTGCGATTGCGTTGGTTGCAATCTGTCGATGCTGATTTCGGCGGCGTCCCGATGTCGATTTTTAGGTTTGGACTTTATAGAGAACT
>DATLHW010000299.1:0-3157 GCA_035539675.1 Burkholderiales bacterium
GAATACCTCTTTCCCCGCCTCGGCTTTCGTGACGTCGATAGGGAAAGGATACTTCGGCGCTTCCAGTTTGCCGAGATATTCGTGGAGCCACGCGACATGGCCGAGGAACTCGTCTTTATTCTTAGGCTCCGCGCCGAGCAACCCGAGGGCGGAGTCGGTGATTACCGATTGCGCGTCATGGCTATCCCCCGCGAGATTCATGCGCATACCTTTGTCCCACTGGTACTTCTGCAAGTTCCACACGGACGGCATATCTGTAGGACCGAACGTATCGTCCATGGGCATGCGAACCATGAAGTATTTCGTCAGGTTCATTGCGTCGTCCCGCCCGCGTCCCCACTCGGGAAAATCCGGGCGATAGATCCAAGCGAATTGCTTCTCTCGTTCAAGTAAACGCTTCTTGGTGACGGGAATGATGACGAAGCGATAAAGCAGCTTGTCGATCATGTCCAGTTCGGTAACCAGACTGATCTCGCGCATCATGTTATCGGCGTTAAAACGCGGGTCCTTGGCGCAATCGATAAGGAAGCGGAAAAACCCTTCCACGTCCGTCGTATGTCCCGCGCCCGCGACAACGAAGGTCGGATTCTCATTCGGCTTCGTGCGATAGCTGGTCGTATGGCACACCGCGCAGTTGTTGGCCACGCGCGGGAAGCCAATGGTTTTTTTGGTGAAGCCGACCGGCAGTTCCTGCCCTTGCTCCCATGGAACGCCTAAAGACGCGTAGCCGCCTGGCCCCGGCAATTTCTCAGGGAACATTCGAGGAAGCACATAGAAGATCCAGTACGGAACACCTGCGTCATTCTCGGCGCCGATAGAGCCATACTTGAAACGCATCTCCGGCGTCGCTGTTACCCAGTCCGGCTGCGGCTTCACGCGAAAACCGCGATCCCAACCAATGTAGCCGCCAATAGCGAGCAAAACAAAAAATAACCACAGCGAGATTTTGAGCTTGCTCACTTTCCAGCCGGGCTTCTCATATGACGTCATTAATTTTCTCCATAGTCTTTCATTACCCCTAAACCGAATACGTAGGGCGGAAAAGCGATAGCGCCTTCCGCCGCATGGTGGCTTTTAACGGATCGCCGCCGCTAAAACAGCATTCGGCGGAAGGCGCTATCGCTTTGGCCGCTGCGCCTTCGGCTTGCTCGAAACTTCGCCTTAGGGCTCGTTTTCCGCCCTACTTGTTCATTCCCTCGGTCAAAAGGTTTTCAAATACTCCACCAACGCAGCCTTCTCTCTATTCGACAACTCCGTACCGTACTGCTTGCCCTCATGCCCTACGTTGGAGTTGCCCATGACCGTCGTATCGAACTTGAAGTATTGCCGTCCACCCTCTTCCGCCTTCGCAGAGACGAAGCCTACTTTCACCGGATCGTACAAATCATTTCCCCGATAGAACACCTTCGGTCGTCTGCTGCTCGGCTCCAGCAAATCGCGCAACGTCGGCACCGATCCATTGTGCAGATACGGCGCGCGCAGCCAGAGTCCATCGAGCGGCATGTTGGCGTAACCGAAGGTCTTGCGGAAATGCTGGAACCGCCATGGATAGCCCGCATACAGCGAGCTTTGATTGACTGCTAGCTCATAGGTATACGAATCCAGCCGGCGGCGATCGGTTCCGATTTCCTCCAGCGGCGTCACCTTGCCGACGAACTCGCCCTTGAAATTCGTTCCATTGACGCCATGGCAGCTTGCGCAATAATTTTTGTAGACAATGAGGCCTCTCGCAACGAGATTCTTATCGACTGGAAAGTGTTCCTCGAAAGCCGGCGGTTGCGCGTCTAGCAGCCAGTCCTCGACACGCCCGATGCGCTTGAGATCGATGGTCGGCGGCGTTGTGCCTGTGCCGAACGCGGCGCTCTTGTTACGTTCCTCCACCGACGTATTGTTGCCGTCCCAATGCAATTGCATGGGCTCGCCGTCATCCCGGACTTTTCGTGGACGCTGATTCCAGATCGAAGGAAAATCCGCCGGCGCCGCGAGCTCGCTTGGGTGAACCCTATCCATCGGGAAGTTGAAAATCACCTTGGCCGAATTGAACGTATCGACACGCCCCGGCCCCCATGCAGGCTGTGTGTCCACAAACTTGAAGCGGCCAGCGAGCGTCAACACCCGGTCGCGCATGATGGCGATGGCGACGGGATAAACGACATACCGATCCAGTAGATCCAGATCAGCGCCCAGGCGCTGCATCTCAGGGATCAGATACGACGCAGTGAATTTCGGATCGGCGCCGCAACGGAAGAAAAATGTTTCGAACGCCATGATGTTGAACGCATTCGCCGGCATGCCGGATATCACCCGAGCAATGCTGTCCGGCTTGTCCCGCACCGTGCTGGTATGACATGCGGCGCAATTCAGGAAAACGCGGTCCACACCCTGATAGCGACGCTTCGAGACGCCAACGGGCAAATCCTTATCCTTGCCGTCCGATCCCTTCTCGTAGATCAGGCCCAGCGATGCATAGCCCTTTCCTGGCAAATGCTCGGAGCAGACCTGCGGCATCGCCTGCCAAATCCAATACGGGAAACCCGTCTCGTGCTCGCCGCCGGTGGAGCCGTATTTGAAGTGATCCTCGATCTTCGTGTAGTCCACGGGAACATCGCCGCCAAAGCGAGACCAGAGCGCAATGGCGAGGATGACTAGTGGAATGAAAATCAATGCGAGCAGGACGCCGCCCCAACGGCAAAAATTTCTCCGCTCTGGCGTCGGTGGCTGTGGTGGTGTGTTTTCGTTTTGTATCATGCGTTTTCCTGTATTGCGTAAAAATTTTTCTCGTTGCGAGGCTAAGAGCCCCTCAAGAGGGTGTCGCAAAAGGTACTGCGCGACCCGATTTCGAGCCTGCGATGCTCAATGTACTGCTCGTACACCTGCGCTTCTCGGCTCGAACTCGGACCGCTCGCTACCCTTTTGCGACACCCTCCTCAAGTGAGAGGGAGCGTTCTTAGGCCGGCGCAATAGGAGCGACGCTTAACCCGACGCTGGTAAACAGCCCCTCAAATTCTCATAACCCCGCCCCATCATTTCCTCAATGCTCGGCGCCCTGCCCGTTTGCTCCTTCAAAACATTCTCCACGTAGCGCTGAAGCGCCATCAGGTCAGCGCCGTTACGCCATGCGTCGGACGAATACCCCGCGCCATGCACCGCATTCACC
>DATLHW010000300.1:0-6547 GCA_035539675.1 Burkholderiales bacterium
GACCATGTCTGTGAGCCGATCATGATAGGGCGGCTTACTGGCATTCTCATCGAAAAAAATCCGCCGCAAATTCTGGTCGATTGTCGAGGCGTGGGATATGAGGTGGACGTGCCGATGAGCACGTTCTACAACCTCCCGACGCCCGGTGAAGGGATCACGCTGCATACGCATCTGGTGGTGCGTGAGGACGCTCATTTGCTGTATGGCTTCGGCACGCTGGATGAGCGGCGGGTTTTTCGACTGTTACTCAAGATTAGCGGCGTGGGGCCTAAACTTGCGTTATCGGTGCTGTCGGGCCTTTCCATCACCGATCTTGCGCAGGCTGTCGCGGAGCAGGCGTCGGGCCGACTCACCAAGATTCCCGGTGTGGGAAAGAAAACCGCCGAGCGTCTTTTACTTGAACTGCGCGACAAACTCGATATTGCCGTGCTGAACTCAGGGAGCGGCGCCGCCAAGGATGGCCATGGCGATGATGTACTCAATGCGTTAGCGGCGTTGGGCTACAGCGATCGTGAAGCGACGCACGCTGTTAAAGGATTACCGGAAGGATTGTCCGTGTCTGAGGCCATTCGTCACGCGCTTAAACTGCTTTCCAAGGCATAACCTAGCAACGGCCGCCGGCTGAGGTACACTTACGAAGTCATGATTGAAACAGATCGTCTAATTGCCGCGACCCCGGCCTCTCCGCAAGAAGAGGCGCTTGAACGGGCGTTGCGCCCAAAACTCCTGGAAGAGTACGTAGGCCAAGAAAAAATTCGGGGCCAGCTATCCATCTTTATCGAGGCCGCGCGGAGGCGTAAGGAGTCGCTCGACCATGTCTTGCTCTTCGGCCCTCCGGGATTGGGCAAGACCACGCTTGCGCATATCGTCAGCCGGGAAATGGGCGTGAATTTGCGACAAACATCCGGGCCGGTATTGGAGCGTGCGGGCGATCTCGCCGCGTTGCTGACTAATCTCGAGCCGAATGACGTGTTGTTCATCGATGAGATTCATCGTCTGTCACCGGTCGTTGAAGAAATTCTTTATCCGGCGCTGGAGGATTTCCAAATCGACATCATGATCGGCGAGGGACCCGGCGCCCGCTCCGTCAAGCTTGATCTCCCGCCGTTTACGCTAGTGGGAGCGACAACGCGGGCGGGAATGCTGACGAATCCGTTGCGTGATCGCTTCGGTATCGTGGCGCGGCTTGAGTTCTACACGCCGGAGGAGTTGCAGCGTATTGTCACGCGCTCCGCGAGATTGCTGAACTGCGAGATATCTGCGGACGGTTCGCTGGAAATTGCGCGTCGCGCGCGGGGAACGCCACGTATCGCCAACCGCCTGTTGCGTCGGGTGCGGGACTACGCCGAGGTCAGGGCGAATGGCGCCGTGACTCGTGACGTGGCGGACGCCGCGTTATCGATGTTGGATGTGGACGAACAGGGTCTCGATGTCATGGATCGCAAGCTGCTATCCGCTGTAATCGACAAATTCAACGGTGGACCAGTCGGGGTCGATAATCTTGCAGCTGCGATTGGCGAAGAGCGCGACACCATTGAAGACGTGCTGGAGCCTTATCTGATTCAGCAGGGCTTTCTTCAGCGGACGCCACGCGGGCGGATGGCTACCGGTATTGCATATCAACATTTTGGACTTGCGACGCCAACTCGTGCGGGTTCCGGCGAGCTATTTTAGAAATGATTTTGGATCAGACGGAGCAGGAGATACAATCTCCCGCGCAACGATTCGTGTTGCCCATTCGCATCTATTATGAGGATACGGATGCGGGTGGTATTGTTTACCACGCGTCTTATCTGCGCTTCATGGAGCGCGCGCGTACTGATCTCTTGCGTCATCTCGGACATGAACGTAGTCGGCTCTCGAGCGAGCTTAAGGTTCAGTTCGTGGTTACCGGCATGACCATCAAGTACGTAAGACCTGCGTTGCTGGACGATCTCGTCCAGGTATCGGCATCCGTAAAATCCCTCGGCTACGCGCGCCTGATTTTTGATCAGACGGTGGAGCGTAATGGGGAGGTGCTGACGAAAGCTTCCGTTACAGCCGCTTGCGTCAAAGTGGGTGGGATAAAGCCGGCGGTTATTCCTAAATCTCTTCGTGAAAAATTGAAAGGCCTGATGTGAGCGTTACTTCCGATCTTTCCGTCATCGGCTTGATCAGCGACGCCAGCGTGCTTGTACAGCTGGTGATGTTGTTGCTTTTGCTGGGTTCAATGATGTCTTGGTGGTATATCTTCCTCAAGATGTTTTCCATCAAGCGAGCCGCCAAACAGTCCGACGTATTTGAACGCGATTTCTGGAGCGGACGCGATTTGAATGCAATGTATAGCAAGGTGACTAGCGGCGACGGCGCCGGCGGCACAATGGAGAAGGTATTCGAGTCGGGATTTCAGGAGTTCCTGAAGCTGCGCGGGCGGGGTGGGCAGGATATATCCGCCGTTCTGGATGGCACGCGCCGCGCGATGCGGGCCACCTATCAGCGAGAGTTGGATTTGTTGGAATCGCATTTGTCGTTTTTGGCGACTGTAGGCTCGGTGAGTCCTTATGTCGGTCTTTTCGGCACCGTCTGGGGCATCATGAACGCGTTCCGCGGTTTGTCGAATGTTGGGCAGGCTACGCTGGCTCATGTGGCGCCGGGTATCGCGGAAGCGCTGATTGCGACGGCTATGGGATTGTTTGCTGCTATTCCTGCTGTGGTTGCCTATAACCGCTATACGCACGATATCGACCGGCTCTCGATTCGATTCGAGAGCTTCATGGAGGAGTTTTCAAACATCTTGCAGCGGCAAGCGCACGCATAATCCTGGAATGAGCTGATATGCCGCGTCGCGAAAGAAAACTCATGAATCAGATCAACGTCGTGCCGTACATCGACGTTATGCTGGTATTGCTGATCATTTTCATGATTACCGCTCCCCTCATTACGCCGGGGCAAATAGAATTACCCAGCGTGGGCAAAACCCAGGATACGCCAATGCAACCCGTTGAAATTCAGATCAAGGCGAATGGGAAACTGATGATGCGGGATACGGCCAAACAGTCGACGGCCCAATCGGTAAATCGTGAAGAGTTGATTGCGATCATTCGGGAAAAGCAAGGGTTGAACCCAGATCAGCCAGTGGTGATCGCCGCCGATAAAGCGGTAAAGTACGAAGAGGTAATGAAAATCATGGATGTGCTGCAGGAGAATCAGGTCAAACGCATTGGGTTGTTGGCGAAACCTAAATCCAGTTAATGTCCTTCAGAGCAAATTCCGAACCCGGCAAACTACCAGCGGGCGTGCTGGCGGTTTTGGTTCATCTCGCCTTTTTCGCCTTGCTTGTGTTTGGTGTGACATGGCGAACGCAAAGCCCAGCGCCGGTAATGGTGGAGCTGTGGAATAACGCGCCTTCGCCAATCAAGGAAGCGCCGGTGGAGCCGCCTCCACAGCCCAAACAGGAAGCGCCGTCTCGTCCACCGGAGCCAGAACCAAGGCCCGAACCGAAGCCTCAGCCTAAACCGGAATCGCAACCGATACCCAAGCCTGATATTGCGCTGAAGGAAAAAGAGGCGAAAAAAAAGAAACTTGAAGAAGAAATGCGTCAGCAGGAGCTCGAACGAAAGAAACTGCAGGAGCGGAAAAAAGAAGAAGAGCGTCTTGCGGAGGCGGTGCGCGAGAAGCAGGAAAAATTGAAGGAGGAGCAAGCTAAGAAGCTCGCGGAGCAGAAGCAAGCTCAGGCGCGTGCGCTGGCTCAGGCAAAAGCCGATCAGGCCGCAAGCGCCGCAGCGGATGCGAAAGTCGGAGACTATATTGCTAAAATTCAGGCGAAGATCAGATCGAACACTGTGATTCCTCCGGATGTGGCGGGTAATCCGGAAGTGGTCTACGAGATCACGCTTTTGCCCACGGGGGAAATACTCGATATGCGCCGGGTAAAGAGCAGTGGGTTACCTAGCTATGATGCGGCCACCGAACGCGCAATCAGGAAATCCGCCCCGTTGCCGATTCCCAAGGACGACCCCACATTGTTCGCCAGCAAATTTCGAAGTGGGAACTATAGCTTTAGACCGAATGACTAATGGCTGCATGAGTCAAAGGCTGCATCGTTGGTCTCGTACCCGGCGCGCAATACGCTATCAAGCAATTTAACAACTAACCGCAGATAAAATTATGAAAGCTTTTCGACTGTTCGCCTTTATCGTGATGTTATTCACGTTGGGCAAAGCACAGGCTCAGTTGACCATCGAGATTGTTGGCGGGGCCGGTAAGCAATTTCCGATCGCCGTTGTGCCATTCGCCAACGAAAGTGCGTTACCTCAAAGTTTGACGCAGATCATCGGCGCCGACTTGGCGCGTAGCGGGCTGTTCCGGCTGATTAACGCTAGCGGCGTTACTCCGTTGCCTTCCGAGCCCTCCGAAATAAACTACGCCGACTGGCGCGGCCGCGGCGCTGATGCCATGGTCGTCGGTCGTATTCGGACGCTCGATAATGGTCAGTTGGAGATACGTTTCAGGGTTATGGACGCTGTTAAGCAAACCCAATTGGCAGGCGCCGTTCTTACCGCTTCCAGTGCACAATTGCGCACCACCGCCCATCGAATCGCGGATATCATTTACGAGGCGATTACGGGCGATAAAGGCGTATTCACCACTCGCATCGCTTATGTCGTCAAGCAGGGAAAGCGTTACGAGTTGCAAGTGTCGGACGCAGATGGATTCGGCGCGCAGACAGTGCTTGCATCGAACGAGCCGCTACTGTCTCCGGCTTGGTCGCCCGACGGAAACCAACTCGCCTATGTGTCGTTTGAAAACAAACGGCCTATCGTGGTGGTGCAAAATCTTTCGACGGGCGCTCGACGCATAGTGGCCAATTTCCGAGGCAACAACAGCGCGCCTGCTTGGTTGCCGGATGGCCGGTCTTTGGTCGTGGCGCTGTCGAAAGATGCGATCTCGCAGCTTTATGTGATCCCAGCCGGTGGCGGCGACGCGAAACGACTGACGAGCAGCAGTGGCATCGATACGGAGCCTACTGTTTCAGCGGATGGCAAATGGATCGCCTTCCTGTCCGATCGCGGCGGCAGCCCGCAGATTTATCAAATTCCGAGTTCCGGGGGCGATGCGCAACGGTTGACGTTCGAGGGGAGCTATAATGCGTCCCCGGACTGGAGTCCGGACGGTAAAAGTATTACATTTATTCAGCGGGACGAGGGTCGGTTCCGCGTGGCCTTGCTTGAATTGAGTACCGGGCAGGTCCAGGTGTTGACTGACTCATCGCTGGATGAAAGCCCAAGCTTCGCACCCAACGGCAAGATGATTTTATATGCGACCCAGGCAGGAGGGCGGGGCGTGTTGGCCACTGTTTCGGCTGACGGGCGGGTGAAATCCCGGCTAAGCGCTACGTCCGGCGATATTCGCGAACCCGCTTGGGGGCCGTTTCCAAAGAATTGACGAATAGCGGATTTTCTATTCTTCGATATAGCGAGTAATTTGTTTTAACCATGATGAGGATGAAATGATGAAAAGAATCGTGTTGAGTTCCCTGTTGATTGCTGGTTTAGCTGCCTGCTCGAGCACACCCGTGAAAGAGACCGAAGCAGTTAAAGTGGAAGACAAGAGCGCAACGTCGGCTACGAAGTCGGGGCCGGACAGCAAATCGGTAACGCAATCCACGGTGGCGGTGAATCCATTGAAAGACCCAGGCAGCATTCTGTCGAAGCGTAATGTATTTTTTGATTTTGACGAGTATGTTGTGAAAGATGAGTTCAAGCCGTTAGTACAGGCGCATGCAAAGTATCTCGGCCAAAATGGCTCCAAGGTTACGGTTCTGGGTAATACCGACGAGCGTGGTAGCCGTGAGTACAATCTTGCGCTGGGACAGCGTCGGGCGGATGCGGTGAAAAAAGCGATGACCATTCTTGGCGCCAACGACAAGCAGATCGAGACCGTTAGCTACGGCGAAGAGAAAGCAAAATGCGCCCAAGCTGAAGAATCCTGCTGGGCTCAGAACCGTCGCGCTGATCTGGTGTACCAAGGCGAGCAATAAAAAACAGTTCGATATATTGTTTATATCGTGATTGTCTTGGGGGTTGTAAATAAATCTACTCGTGGCTCAATCTCGGCCCACTTGTGACGAGTTATTTCACAACACTCTCAGTGTTGGCGACTTCGTCCCTTTCTTTTTGTAGGGACGAAGTCGCCTAATTAACGGGCGTCCATAAGACTCATGTTTCTGCGTATATCATCACTCATAGCGTTAACCGTAATCGGAATGGGGCACGTTCACGCTGGCCTGTTTGACGATGAGGAAGCGCGTAAACGTCTTCTTGCCGTTGAAGCGGAAATGCGGCAGAAGGATGCTGCAATCGACGACAGAATCGTCAAACTGGAAGGCAGCATCAAGAACCTGGGTTTGCTTGAACTGGTTAACCAGATAGAAGAATTAAAGGCCGATTTGGCGCGGTTGCGTGGCCAAATCGAAGTGCTCAACAATCAAATTGCAACCGTTGATAAAAAGCAGCGGGATTTCTATCTGGATATCGATAGCCGTCTGCGTCGTTTAGAACAACCAGGC
>DATLHW010000301.1:0-3199 GCA_035539675.1 Burkholderiales bacterium
TTCCTACTCACGCGAACAGTTCCGCCGAATGGAGAAGGCATGGGCTGATCTTGTCGTGCGTGTTTTTACTCCGAATGGGAATGAGATCGCCGTGTCGGATTGCGTTTACAACGCGGCGCCGGAAGTGACGATCGACGTGACTGTCGGCGGGGCGTATCGGGGGCCGTCGGAAGTTGAGATTCTGCTTGCCGCGATAACGCCGCTGCTGGACAGCGTCGCCATTGGCGATCTCCGGGAAGATGACAAATACCAGGACATCACGTTTCTGAGCCGTGAGAGTGAAGAGCCCTCGGAGCGGATTACGTTTCTCAGAACGGCGCACCGGCTGATGCGGCGCACGAACATGGCTGCCGAGATTTTCTATGGGCTCTTTCGCCAAGGGCTACCGACGGAGTTGTCGGCCTTGTTGATGCAAAGCCCAGAGGTGGTGCGCCGCGCGCTGATCAAGTCCTGCGACGAAAATATCATCCCGCTACGATTCAAGGATGAATCGAAGAATCTTCTCGCTCGTTTCAAGGAATTGATCGTTCAAGAAGCGCTGGAGCCGCCGGCCGACGACAGTAAAGGCAGGGCCTCTCTGAAGGAACTGTTAAGTGTGTCTCTGCAAGAGCCGAAGTTGCGCGAGGATTTTGTGCGCGCTTATGTTCATCACAAGGGACCGATCCAGGGGTTCTGGAAGGCATTGCGGACGCGACCGGATTTTCAAGGCCGGGTGGACGAGCTGCAATTCACCTTGCAACTGAGCGCTTTCGCCGCAAACCACCTGCCGTTGGTTCTGGAGCTGACGCGCATGCGCAAGCAAAATGAGATCGGCGAGTTGAAGGATCTTACTCGCTTCGACGAGAAGTCCTGGCTGGACATTATTAGCCGTGGCGCCGGAAACGGTCCAATTGGCGCGCCGCCCGATATTCCCGGAAAAGACGACGATGAAAAGCGGCGCATCTACGCCAAGGCCATTACGCACATGGTCGAGGACGCTTTCCCTACCGCCTTTGTCACGCAGCGCTTGCGGGCTGATTCCGTTCTTGGCCAAAGCGATCTGGTCAAGTTTTTCAACGCGAACCCGAACTACAAAATCAAGTCGGGGCGTCTTGGCGCCTACCTGCGCGAGAATCCGGGGGCGTTTGATGGAATACAGGACGTGGCGGCGGCCAAGAAGCGAATCAACGCCTTCCAGCGCGTATACAAACTCGCGCCGCGTTACGAGCATGCCGCTGCGCTATTCAAGGATGGAATCGATTCCGCGATGCGCATTGCGCGAATGGACCGCCAAGTGTTGCATAAGAAGTATGCGCCCGTGATGAGCGTTGCCGATGTCGCGAGGCTGCATGAGGGCGCGCTTCAAACGCACGCTATCGCGCAGAATATTCTCCTTGAATATGGCGTTGAATCCGTCAGGCTTTCCACTCGAGCGACGCCGGACGAGGCGGTGTTGGAAGTAAACGGAATGCCGGAGTGGTCCACGCTGTTCGGTTCAGTCGAGCTGTGCGGGTGCGAGCATTGCCGTTCGATATACAGCCCGGCGGCGTATTTTGTCGATATTCTCGATTTTTTGAGCGACAGGTCATCGACGGTTGCCGGGAAGTCGGTCAAGGACATTCTGTTCATGCGTCGCTCCGATCTGGGTGAGATCGAATTGACGTGCGAGAACACGAACACGCCATTGCCTTATGTCGATCTGGTGAATGAGGCGCTGGAAGACGCCATAGCCCCGCCTAGGGAATTTAGCGGAATAACATTGCGGGCGGAGCTGGAGTCCGATCTGAACAAGCGTACGGTGTCGGACGCATTGCGCACGGCGTTTACGCCGCCGCTTTCCGAGCACGCGATCATTACCGTTGCGTCGTCGGGTAAACCTTGGCCTCTTCAGGAACCGTCGTGGACGATAGAAGAACCGGGCTTCACCTATACCCTTCGCAAGGAAGGCAGCGACATCAAGGTGGTCACCCGTAGCCGGCAGACCAAGGGCTCGGCCGCGGAACGCGCCGCTGAGCCGCAGTATTTCAACGAGGATGCTTACCGTGCGCTGGCCGGGCGAGCGTTTCATCCGTGGTCGCTGCCCTTCGTCTTTCCGTGGGAGGAAACGCGCGCCTATCTGGAGCACTTGCGAACGCCACGCCATCTGATCATGGAAACCTTTCATCGTGCCGACCGGCTTGGCGTGTTGGGCGATGCCGGCATTGCTTTCGATTACTTGGGCTTCTCCAGGGAAGAAGCAAATCTTGTCACCGGCGCATTCAGCCGCGAGCCGCATGCCGTGCAACCGGAGCGTTGGAGCGTCTGGGGCATTGAGACAGAATGGTTGACCGCGGCGAGCGCGATCGCCGATCCCTCCGACAGCACGCGCCGGATCGCGGCGGGACCATGGTTGTCCGTACTCAACGGTCGGGTGGATGTGTTCCTTCAGCAATCGGGGTTGAGCTACAAGGAAATGCTGAATCTTCTGGATACGTACTATGTGAACCCGCTGAATCGGGAAGGCGTGCGGTCGATTCGCATCGTTTCGCATCTGGATGCGCCGGCGGACACGTGTGAAACGGCGAAGCTGCGTCTTGTCGATCCGGGCTACGGGCCGGGACTCAATGCGGCGAACGCGGCGCGGATCGCGCGCTTCGTTCGCCTGTGGCGCAAACTGGGCTGGAGCATGCGCGACCTCGATCGCGCTTTCACGGCTTTCGCTCCCGGCGACACACCCGAAGATCTCGACGTCTTTCTCGTCCATCTCTCCATCGTCCAACGCTTGCGTGCCCAACTTAACGTCCCGTTGCTTCGCTTGTTGAGCTGGTGGTCGAATATCGATCACATTCGCACTTCACATGTTCAAGCGGTGTACACCGATCACGACGTATCGGGCCAACCACGTGGCGGGTCCTTATATGAGCAACTATTTCGAAACAAGACGGTGCTTAATCCGCCCGATCCGGCATTCCTGGAATACGCGGAGAGATTGGAAGAACGGGGCGACGACCCAGCCATTCCTCCAGAGAAGCTGAGTACCCACGTTGCGGCGATTGTCGCGCCGTTACAGATCGGCGCCGCCGATTTTGCGCAGCTTCTTCACAACGAAAATATCATCCCTACCGCGCCCGAGCCAACCGAGGCCGATCCAGACCGGCGGGCTCCCGACGACAGGCTGACGATCGGCAATCTATCGCGGCTTCATCGGCATGCCGGATTGGCGCGGGCGCTGCGTGTTTCC
>DATLHW010000302.1:0-2225 GCA_035539675.1 Burkholderiales bacterium
ATCCAGCGCATGGCTCGGTAGGACAACGTCAATGGATGTTTCATTATTTCCTCGTTATATATATGCGGTTTGAGCCTACTGGCGAAGCGTCCCACTTTTTCCAACAACGACGAAGCTATTGCCGATCCGAACTGCCTACCAAGAGGGATGGGAAATTGGGACAGGTTTATTATTCGTTCGATTAGATAAATCTGTCTCCTATTATTTTCGATGTTTGAAGTCTTCTTACGAGAAAGTTAACGAGCGCCGACGGAAAGCAAAGCAAAAGCAGCGCGCCCGGCGTCGCGGTTGAACGAGTCGTTAAGCGTCACTTTGCTGCATTCAGAAGCGCCGCATGAAGGCGATTCAAGTTCTGCTCGTTCGCAGGAACGATGATGTGCGCCAGGCTCGTGGCTACGTGTGGATCGTCGAAGGCTTGGCGCCAGTCGAGATTGGTTTGCCCGTCTGCCTCCGCCAATGTAATGGTCAGGGTGAAGTTTGGCGGCGAGACGTGCCGGACGATGATCTTTTGTTGCGACGCTTCGAGGAAGACACTGTCGTTAGGATAGTTCTTGCCATCCGGCCCATGCATGACAAACTTCCATCGACCTTGAGTCTTGAACTCAAAAACCTCGAATGTATTGCTGAAGCCGTCTGGCCCCCACCACGTAGCGAGCCGATCGGCATTTGCAAACGCGGCGAAGACCTGCGCGGGAGTGAATGGGAAGAGGCGGTTTGAAGAGAAAACACCGTCGGCGCTGAGTTGTGAGGTCATGAGAGTTTCCGTAGTGAGTAGCGAGGCGAATATGTCGAACGTGGGGTTAATGACGGCTAACGCAGAACAGTGCCGCGCCGGTCACAGACCTTCAGGAAACTTTGCGGCGCTTCGCGGCAAGAACGTAACTATGGCTTCCATTCGTAAAACCGGGGTTCAAAAATTCTTGGGTCAACTTTGTAAGGACCGTCCAAATCGTGTGGGCGCAACGTTGGGTGCTCTTGGTATATTGGTTCTTCGATATCCAGAAGAATAGAACCCATTAGCATTCCTGCGACTTTTCGATACGCTTCGAACTCTTCCTTTGAGCAATTGTCGCGAACAAAGGAAATACTGTCGTTTAGCTTGGAGTTGAGCTGGAGCATGAGGACGCTTATTTTTTCCGCTACTTCTCGTTTCATCACGGTCTCCCTTTTAAAGCATAACGAATAAAGTGACTAGCCCGCGCCCGTGGCGCCAAGCCGAAGGAAAAAGCACTATTTCGCGGGTCTGGTCGACTGCCGGGTTGGGCGATGAAATTAGCCTATGCTGCTCCGGCGTGCAGTTTCAAACCCAGAGCCCCAATTACCTTGAGAATCGTATCGAAATCAGGGTTGCGTTCCCCAGATAGTGCTTTATATAAGCTTTCGCGCGAAAGACCTGCATCACGCGCAACCTGTGCCATACCTCTTGCGCGAGCAATATCTCCTAACGCTTTTGCGATAAATGCCGCATCGCCGTTGGCTTCCTCTAGGCAGGCTTCCAAGTAGGCTGCCATCTCCTCGGAAGTTCGGAGATGTTCGGCGACATCGTAACGAGTGGTTTTGGTTTTTTTCATCATGGGCTCCTACAAGTTGCGTGCGAGGCGCAAAGCGGTTTTGATATCGGTGGCTTGTGTGCTCTTGTCGCCACCCGCTAACAGAACCACTATTTCGCGTCCACGCTTAGTGAAATACACCCGGTAACCGGGACCGTAATTGATCCGCAACTCGGAGACACCCTCGCCAACCGGTTTTACATCCCCAGCATTTCCTGCTGCCAAGCGCTCAACTCTGGCTAAAACGCGCGCTCGTGCTTGAATGTCGCGCAGCCCATCAAGCCACTGCACGTAGTTCTCGGTCTTGCGAATCTCAATCATGTGAAGAATGTAGCCTTGTGGCTACACATTGTCAAATGCTTATTCGGCGTTCAGGAGACCGCGAGACGCCCAACGAGGTTGTAGAAAAAGCATTCCCGCATCTTGCCTTGAGTACTCGTAATCGACAAGATCACGCCATCCGAATTTTCGAACACAAACATTCGATGGCCCGCTACAAAACAATCGACACGAATCCCCGCTTCCTCGCCGTTGACCTCGCTCGTCAATTGCTGCCGGGCACATTCGAGCATGCGTTGAATCATCTGCTCGATCACGAACTCGACCTGTCCGATCTCGACGCCCGTTATCGCAACGATGAGACGGGCGCGCCGGCGTATCCGCCGGCGGTGTTGC
>DATLHW010000303.1:0-4286 GCA_035539675.1 Burkholderiales bacterium
ATGGTGGGAGACTCGCCTGCTAGAAACGGCGACTCCCCGAGCACTTTCTCTATGACGGAAAGGAGCAAGTGCGCGCGAGCAATAACCTCATCGGCGTTGAAGGGCGCGCCAAAGACGGTAATAAGCCGCGCGGTTGCTGGCCCGTACGCAATCGGGCCTGCGGCGATTGAAAGCCAACGTTGCACCGCCGCCGCGCCCACTGCATCGCGCGGCAACCAGCGGCCATCGTCGTATTTGTTTGCGAGATACACGAGGATTGCATTCGAATCCGCGACGACAACGCCGCCATCATCGATCACCGGCACTTGGCCGAATGGATTCATCTTAAGGAAGGGCTCGGCCTTATGCGCTTTATTAACAAGATCGACATCGACCAATTCAAACGGCAAGCCCAACAGCGACAAAAATAGTTCGACGCGATGCGAATGGCCTGACAGCGGGTGGCGGTACAGTTTGATCGCGTGCGTAATCGATTCGGCGTTCGAGGACATAGGCGGCTCCTGGGTTGGGTTAAACATCTGAGCGTCATTGTGTCGGTTGCGCGGGCGTCAATAAATACGACATAGAGGATTTGACTCCTCCAGTAAGTGGAGGAATGATTCGGAAGATGGATAAATTACGGGCGATGCAAACTTTCGTGAGGATCGTGGGCGATGGCAGTTTGACTGCGGCCGCTCAATCCTTGGACTCGTCCTTGCCTGCCGTTGTTAGGACATTGGCGGCTCTGGAGGAGCAGCTTGGCGTGCGCTTGTTAAACCGCACGACTCGGCGAATTTCGCTCACAGAGGAAGGAAAAACTTATCTCGATAGTTGCCGGCGCATTTTGTCCGAAGTGGAAGAGGCGGAGAGCGCCCTGGTAGCGCAGCAGGCCGAACCCAGCGGCGCATTGAGTGTAACGGCGCCAGTTCTCTTTGGTCAGATGTATGTCGCGCCAGCGATTACGAGCTTTGTGCGGCGTTATGAGAAAGTCCATTGCCGAGCGGTTTTCGTCGATCATGTGGTGAACTTGCTGGAGGAGGGTATCGATGTCGGTGTTCGCATAGGACATCTAGCTGACTCGTCTTTGGTGGCGCGCAAAGTCGCCGAGGTTCGGTTGGTTGTCGTCGCGAGTCCGGCATATCTTCGAAAGCACGGAGCGCCAAAGCATCCGAACGATTTGCTTAAAGCCAACTGCGTGCAATTTTCCGCGTTCTCTAGTCAAGGCTGGACGTTTCATGAAGGGCCGCGAAAGTTCAGCGTACCCGTATCGGGAAATTTGGAATTCAATCAGGTGGCGCCTGCCATCGAGGCGTGTGCTCAAGGTATGGGCTTCGGAACATTTATCTCGTACCAGGTGGCTCCTTACATTGCGCAGAAGCGCTTACGAATTGTTCTTGAAAATTTCGAGCCGCCGCCTCGGCCAATCAGCATCGTATATCCGCATGCTCGCTTGTTGCCGTCCCGAACGCGTGCGTTTGTCGATTGGATCAAGGATCATTTAAAAGCAACGCTTTAATCAATTTCGCCTTAGTGGTCAGTCATGTTAGATCTGTAGGATGGGTGGAGCGGTAGCGCAACCCATCAGCGGTGGTTGATGGGTTACGTTTCACTCCACCCATCCTACGACGTTACCTCGCAGTTTCACCGTGATAGATCATTAGAACCGACGAGCGCGTTCAAATGCTGTTCCTACAATTATGAAAATTTTCCTCAGTTATGCCTCCGAAGACCGCCCAATCGCGGAGACGATCTACCTTGCTTTGCGCGCTCAGCGTCATACCGTTTTCTTCGACCGTTCGGATCTTCCGGCAGGGGAGGAATACGACGTGCGCATTCGTGAAGCTATTTCGGATGCTGACTTGTTCCTCTTTCTGGTTAGCCCGGATTCAATTGATGACGGCGGCTACACGCTCACCGAGCTGTCGATCGCGCAGAAAACTTGGGACCATCCCGGCGGTAAAGTATTGCCGGTGCTGATTCGTCCAACCGACTTGGGTCGGTTGCCGCCTTATCTCCGAGCGGTGACTGTCCTGAATCCGGTCGGCAACGTTACCGCCTCGGTAGCCGACGCAGTTCATCGCATCGCGATTTCCCGAAAGCGGCGACTTCTCAAGTTTCTGCTTTGCGGGTTAGGGGCGATTGCTGTTATCGCTGCGGCGAGTTATTACGTTTCGCGAGAGATGGGAAATGAGGTCACGGGAAAGGATGGCGCGATTGCCTTGCTCGTGCCGGGCGGCAAGTTCTTGATGGGCGATGACGAATGGTCCCCCAAGCGAGAGGTTCACGTCGATGCGTTCTACATGGATAAGTACGAAGTCAGCCTTTCTCGCTACGCAAGTTTTTTGAAGGCAACAGGCGCCGTTCCTGCATTGGAATATTGGGGCGACATCAATCTGACGACGCAGGGCGATCTGCCGGTCGTCGGCATAACGTGGCATGAGGCCGTCGCCTATTGCCGTTGGGCCGGTAAACGATTGCCGACCGAGGCGGAATGGGAGAAGGCCGCACGCGGAGCCGATGGGCGCACGTATCCATGGGGTGAAAACGAGCCGACCGCTGACATGGCCAACTTTGGCAAGGATTCGGCAAAACCCTTCACGGAAGTCGTTGCGCCCGTGACAAGCCATTCCGCAGGCAAAAGCGTTTACGGCGTCTATAACTTATCCGGCAATGTCTCTGAATGGGTCGCCGACTGGTTTGAGGAGGGATTCGCTTCCGGCGATGTATGGAATCCAACTGGGCCGGCGAGCGGAAAGGGGAAGGTCTTGCGTGGCGGCGGATGGGCTGATGCTTCCGGCGCCTTGAAAACGTCTCGTCGGTTTTACGTTAACCCAGAGGACCGGGCCGAAGATCGGGGGTTCCGCTGCGTGCAGGAATTGAAGTGATTCGCCTGTCGTCGTTAACCCGGACATTTCATAAATTGCACGAGCCCTCGCTGGTCTTTTGATCCGTAGGAAAATTTTGTTCCGTCGGGCGTATGAATAACTACGCCGCTCCTTCACAAAATCTCCCCTACGAATAAGAATTCGGGAATCAAAATCCGGCGCGATCATCTCGCGAATTTATGAAATGTCTGGGTTAATAGCTATTCACAATTGCTAAGCAAAGGAATATCAATTTCCTTAATTGCGTCGTCCCGCCTAAAGTGGAAGTCATAGATTGCCACTCACCAAAAGGAGAAACGCATGTCCGACGAGAAAATCCTCACCACCAATTTTGGCCAGCCCGTAGCCGATAACCAAAACAGTTTGACCGCCGGTCCTCGTGGCCCCGTCTTGATGCAAGACATTCACCTCGTGGAAAAACTGGCGCACTTCAATCGCGAACGCGTTCCCGAGCGAGTCGTGCATGCGAAAGGCTCCGCGGCCTATGGAACTTTCCGCGTCACGCAGGACATTACTCGCTACACCTCCGCCAAACTGTTCAGCCAAGTCGGTAAAGAAACCCCCGTCTTCTTGCGCTTCTCAACTGTTGGCGGCGAATTGGGCTCGGCGGATACCGCGCGTGACCCGCGTGGCTTCGCGATCAAGTTCTATACCGAGGAAGGTAACTGGGACATGGTCGGCAACAACACGCCGGTGTTTTTCATCAAGGACCCGCTCAAGTTTCCTGACTTCATCCACACCCAAAAACGCAATCCGCAAACGCATTTGAAAGATCCCAATGCGGTGTGGGATTTCTGGTCCCTCTCGCCTGAGGCGCTGCATCAAATACTCATTCTGTTTTCAGACCGAGGCACGCCCGATGGATACCGCTTCATGCACGGCTTCTCCAGCCACACATTCAGCTTGATCAATGCGCAGGGCGAACGCGTCTGGGCGAAGTGGCACTTCAAGTCGAAACAAGGCATCAAGAATCTGCATCCCAACGATGCGGCGCGGCTTGCGGGCGAAGATCCCGATTACGCGCAGCGGGATTTATTCAATGCGATTGAGAAAGGCTCATTTCCGCAGTGGCGCGTGTGCCTTCAGGTGATGACGCCCGATCAAGCGGACAACTTTCAATGGAATCCCTTTGATCTCACCAAGGTCTGGCCGCACAAGGACTTCCCATTGATTGAAGTCGGCGTGATGGAGCTCAATCGCAATCCGCAAAACTACTTCGCGGAAGTCGAGCAATCGGCGCTATCGCCAGCCAACATCGTTCCCGGAATGGGATTCTCGCCGGACAAGATGCTGCAAGGCCGGCTGTTCGCATACAACGACGCGCATCGCTATCGCATCGGCACGAACTACGCGCAATTGCCGGTGAACGCGCCGAAGTGTCCGTTTCATAACAATCAACGCGATGGAGCAATGCGCTTTGAT
>DATLHW010000304.1:0-2994 GCA_035539675.1 Burkholderiales bacterium
CCGCGCTCTCGGAGCGTATCGAACGTTACATGCTGAAAGCCGTTCGGGAAGCGAAGGTGCATAGTAGTTGGCTCAATCCAAATACCGAGTATGAAAAGGCGTTGTCGTCTTTTGTCGGCTCTCTTCTTTCGACCGCTCACAACAATCTTTTCATAGTTGACTTTTTGCCGTTCCAACAGATGATTTCCCGACTCGGCATGTTTAACAGTCTGTCTCAAACGCTGATCAAGCTGACCTCCCCAGGGCTTCCGGACATCTATCAGGGATCCGAGTTGTGGGACTTTAGTTTGGTGGACCCGGACAATAGAAGGCCGGTCGATTACGCGCGGCGGCAAGCTCTTTTGAACGACTTGAAGGCGTCTTTTGGCGGGGGGGCGAATACATTGTCAGAGCGTGTGGCCGGCCTATTGCAGAACATGAGGGATGGCCGAATCAAGCTATATATGATTTGGAAAATACTCGCCATACGCGCTCAGTTCGAAGAATTGTTTCGCGATGGAGAGTACGCGCCGTTGCGGACAGAAGGAGCTATGAGCGAGCATCTTTGCGCTTTCGCTCGTCTAAGTGGTGGTGATGCGGTGATCACGGTGGCGCCCAGACTGTTCTATGGATTGGTGGGCGAGAGCGGGCGGCTACCGGTCGGAGCGGAGATATGGAAGGACACCGTGATTGAGGCGCCCGAGATATTGGGCGGACCGCAATGGATCAATGCATTAACCGGGGAGGCCGTGACGACGCGGGAAATAGGCGGGAAACAATTCTTGTTGGCGGCGGAGCTATTCGCCGGATTTCCCTATGCGTTGTTAACTGCTTCCCCGGGGTTGTAGGAGCGGGCCTTGCCTGCGATAGTGTCCTTGGCCGCGCCGACAATCGCAGGCGATCTTGCTCCTACGAGCCGCAAACATAAATCACCGGGACCGATAACATCCACCGTTTTGGGACCAAAATAACTGGGAATTCAACTATTGGGCGCCAGCGCTGCCCTTGTAGCAGTTCTCAGGGAATGTGGTTCCTGGCGGATGTTCTCGGGTCGTTACACCTAACGAGCATTTCCATGTTCGCTTTATGGGGAGACGAGAATAAAATGAATAAAACTGTTAATCAAACACTCTCCATTACAGGCATCACCCTTTTATCTTTATTTTCTTCCCAGGTCTATGGCATTCAACCTGGCGAAGGAATCATAAAGGATCCAGCAACTGGGAATTACACCATCACTTACTGTGGAACAGATAGCACCGCAGCCCCGTGTGTTCTTCGCCAAGTCATCTTCGTTCCTTCGACGAAAATTAACCCATCACTAAGAGCATCTTTCAGGTGGGATAACGACTGGAATATTCAATATCGTTACACGCTCATCAACGAATCGCACAGTGTTCAACCTTTGATCAGCTTAGTTCTTGACCCTGTAACGGATATCAACAGCCCCATTCCATTATCTAAAAAATGGGGAGTTCGCACTGAAAAGCAAATGGAAGCCGAAGTTAATGCGGGTAGAAAAGCACTCCAAACAGGAACAGGTTGGGAAGGTGACGCACTCCCAAGCGATAAAGGGGGACTACGCATTGTTTGGGATCATAGGAGTTCGAGCAATCTTGTGGCTGGCTTAAAACCTGGGTCATCACAGGAAGGGTTTGGCCTTTCCAGCAAAGATTTACCTGGAATCATTGCTGCAAAATTTTCTGGCAATTCCGGTTTGGATTTTGGTTTTATAGATAGCGGTCCAGATGGAGAAATTGCCGAACAAGTACACAAGCTTCAAGCGAATGATTTCGTTTTTCGATATGCCGCGACGCCAGCTATCGCTCTGTCCTCCCCTCACAATTCAGGGGAGTTGTTAAAACGAATTCAAGATCACGCAAAAACTTGGATTGATATGAAATTACTTGATCCGGTTTTCTATTCTCGACTTACACCGCTATTTCAATCCGCTATTGACGCCGCGAATCGTGGCAATTCCAAGGGGCTTCATGCACTGATTACGGATATCCGGGATCTTCTAAAAAAGGAACATCCCAATGTTGATAGCGAAAGTGACCACGACAGCGGCAAAGGCAACAATCGCGCGCACATCGATAAGCTTGCGGCGCGTGTTTTGGATTTCGATCTGAAATATGTTTTGAAACGTAGCGGAAACCCGTAAATTACGCCACCTAGAAAATAACAAAGCCCGCAATGCGAGCTTTGTTATTTGTGCCTTACTTGAGAAATTATCGCGAGTAGTACGGAGCATGCCTGGCAAGCGCCCATTGCACATGTTCGCGCACCAACGGCGAGGCGTGATCCTCGCGGCTTTTCAGCGCCGCGATGACCAAAGGCGTAGTCTGCGCATTCCCCAATCCAACCGCGATATTGCGCAGCCACCGCTCATAACCAATCCGGCGAATGGCGCTTCCCGCCAGTCGATCCTGAAAATCGCTTTCTGACCATGCGAAAAGCGCGGCCAGCGACGTATCGTCGAGCCCATGCCTGACGTCAAAGTCTCTTTCCGCCGATATTTTGGCGAACCGGTTCCACGGGCAAACCAGTTGGCAATCGTCGCAGCCGTAAACGCGATTGCCGATAAGCGGTCGTAGCTGCTCGGGAATGCTGCCTTTCAGTTCGATGGTCAGATAGGAAATGCAGCGTCGGGCATCAAGATGGTAAGGGGCGACAATCGCTTGCGTCGGGCAAATATCGATGCACTTGCGGCATGTGCCGCAATGATCGCTTTCCGCGGCGTCCGTCGGCAAAGGCAGGTCCGTATATATTTCGCCGAGGAAGAACAACGAGCCCGCCTGTCGATTGAGCAACAGCGTATGCTTGCCGCGCCAACCAAGACCGGACTTCGACGCCAGCGCCACTTCCAGCACGGGCGCGCTATCGGTAAATACGCGAAAGTGGAATTCCCCTACCTCCCGCGCGATTTTTTCGGCGAGTTGTTGTAGTTTGCCGCGTAACACCTTGTGATAATCGCGGCCTAACGCATATCGGGAAATGAAGGCGCGTTCAGGA
>DATLHW010000305.1:0-6598 GCA_035539675.1 Burkholderiales bacterium
GAATACATCTGGGCGACTTTGGCTTCGCGGATCAAGTTTCTAATCGCTGGCGTGCCGACCATGATCTCGTGCGCTGCGATGCGTCCCTGGCCATCTTTTGTTTTCATCAGCGTCTGGGAAATAACCGCTTGTAGAGATTCGGACAGCATGGCCCGGATCATTTCTTTTTCAGCCGCTGGGAACACATCGATAATACGGTCGATGGTTTTAGCCGCTGAACTCGTATGCAACGTACCGAATACCAAGTGACCCGTTTCGGCGGCGGTCATCGCCAATCGAATCGTCTCCAGATCGCGCATTTCACCGACCAGAATAATGTCCGGATCTTCCCGCAAGGCGGAGCGTAATGCGTTCGAGAAGGAATGGGTGTGTGGCCCGACTTCCCGCTGGTTGATCAGGCACTTTTTACTCTCATGAACGAATTCGATCGGGTCTTCGACGGTCAAAATATGGCCGAATTCGTTCTCGTTAATGTAGTTGATCATCGCGGCAAGCGTCGTGGACTTTCCGGAGCCGGTCGGCCCGGTCACGAGCACCAATCCACGAGGCCTGGATGCGATGTCGGTGAAAATCTTTGGGGTGTTCAGTTGCTCCAAAGTTAGCACCTTGGACGGAATCGTCCGCATGACGGCGCCGGCGCCCCGTTGCTGCACGAAGGCGTTCACCCGGAAGCGAGCGAGATTTGGTAACTCGAACGAGAAGTCACACTCGAGGTTTTCCTCGTAGTGCTTTCGTTGAGAGTCGTTCATGATGTCGTAGACCATGCCATGAACTTCGGCATGCTCCAGAGCGGGAACATTAATGCGGCGCACGTCTCCGTGCACACGAATCATCGGCGGCAGGCCGGATGATAGATGAAGATCTGACGCCTTGTTCTTGACCGTGAACGCGAGGAGCTCTGCGATTTCCATTATAATCCCTCAGCTTGTGGCCGCCTGTTAAGAGAAATTATGAACAGAATAGCAAGCAACTTGCAAGACGTGAAAGCCCTAATTGAAGAGATTTCACAAGATACTGGTCGGCAAGTCGAATTGTTGGCAGTGAGCAAGGCTCAATCGGCGGAAGTAATTCGTGAGGCGTTTGCGGTTGGACAGCATTGTTTTGCGGAGAATTATCTGCAGGAAGCTCAGACAAAAATGGCGGCATTACATGATTTGCCCATCGAGTGGCATTTTATTGGGCCCATACAAAGTAATAAGACCAAACCCATTGCCGAGTCCTTCGCTTGGGCGCATTCAGTGGACCGAGAAAAAATCGCCCGGCGGCTCGCCGAGGCAAGACCTGCGGGAATGCAGCCTCTTAATGTGTGCGTGCAAGTGAATATTAGCCAGGAGGACACCAAAAGCGGTGTGGCGCCGGCTGACGCGGAACCCCTTTGTCGGACGGTTGCGGAACTATCCAATTTGCGCTTGCGTGGACTAATGACAATCGGCGATCCCCGGCTGGATGAGCCTGGTCAACGTCGCCAATTTCATGTCATGAAAGAATTGTTCGATGGGCTAAACGATTCCGGCCTGCAAATGGATACACTCTCCATGGGAATGACCCATGACATGCGCGCGGCGATTTTGGAGGGCGCGACTATGGTGCGGGTGGGGACGGCGATTTTCGGGGCGCGATTGTGAGTGGATCTACTGATTGTTCTGTGGTCGAGCTTGCCTTGTAGGCGTGCACTAAACTTAAAGATTATTTCTTCTAGGGACAAATAGATGAAGATTGCCTTTATCGGCGGCGGCAATATGGCTGCGGCGATGATCGGCGGAATGATCGCGCGCGGCGTCGCGGCGTCTGACATTCAGGCCGTTGATATCAACGAAGCGGCTCGCGAGCGGCTGGCCAAGGATTTTGGCGTGGCGACCTTTGCCGCGTTCGAGGAGCCTGCGGCGCAAAGCGATGTGTTGATCCTTGCGGTGAAGCCTCAGCAAATGGCCGAGGTCGCCAAAGCGTTGCGGCCCGTGGTGGCGAAACAACTGATTCTTACGATTGCGGCCGGGATTCGTATCGCCGATCTTTCTCGCTGGCTGGGCGGGTATCGGAACGTGGTCCGCGCAATGCCCAACACGCCCGCGCTGGTCCGCGCGGGAATTTCCGGTCTCTATGCTTTACCAGAAGTAAGCGAGGATGGACGGGAGGCTGTTCAGCGCTTGCTTGACGCCGTGGGAGAAACCGTTTGGGTCGCCGAGGAGAGCCAGCTGGATGCAGTTACCGCGCTTTCGGGCAGTGGGCCGGCGTATGTCTTCTATTTTCTGGAGGCGATGCAGGAAGCGGGGCGAGTCATGGGGTTGCCGCCGGAGGCTAGTCGTCTTTTAAGCCTGCAAACGCTGGCGGGCGCTGCTAAATTGGCCTCGGAAAGCTCGGAGCCGCCGGCAACGTTGCGAGCGAAGGTGACTTCCAAGGGGGGCACCACCGAGCGGGCGATCAACGAAATGGAAGCAAAGGCGATAAAACAAAATTTGGTTACATCGATTTGCGCGGCTCAGGTGCGATCGCGAGAGCTTGGCGACGAGTTCGGGGCTAACTAAAGGCGCGTCTCCATGGACTTCCTCTCGCATCACTTAATACGATCAATTAAGGCGCTCTAAATGTTTTCTCAAGCAGCCAGCTTCCTTCTCCAAACGGTCGAATTCGTGATCGTCTATCCGGCGCTTTTACGATTCTATCTGCAATTGCTCAGGGCGCCCGCGCGTAACCCCATCAGCACCTTCATCATTGCAATTACTGATTTCGCCGTTAAGCCGTTACGGAAATTCATACCGGGCATAAGCGGCATGGACTTCGCCTCGCTGATTTGGGCGTGGGTGGCGGAGATCTTGTTGTTGATGCTTTTTTTCGGCTTGATGGGCGCTAATGTGATCACGGGCGGGCCATTCGCTTTGCCGGGAATCGTATTTCTGGCCTTCGTTAAATTGATCCGGTTTAGTTTTTATTTGCTGCTTTTCGTCATAATCGTGCAGGCTGTTCTTAGCTGGGTTAGCCCCTATCATCCTGTACGCCCTGTATTCGACGCGCTCACCCGGCCTTTTCTGCGGCCGATACAGCGGGTATTGCCTACGGTTGGCGGCGTGGATTTATCGCCGTTCGTGCTCTTGGTGATTGTTCAATTGATGCTTATGATTCCAATACAAGCGCTTGAAGCTGCGGCGATTCGAACAATCCCGTTCGGCGGTTGATAGGACAAGAGAGGCGGCAAAATGGGAAACCCCCTGGAATTTGAAATTTCCCGCTACAACACCTGGAAAGAAGACCTTGTTGCGGCGGTTAGCGAATACCGCGATTGGCTGGAAGCCACCAAGCAATTGGACGCGCAGCAATCGACCCGCTTCTATGACCTGACCGAAGACCTGAAGCATGGTCGACTCATGCTGGCTTTTATCGCCGAGTTCTCGCGGGGTAAGACCGAACTTATCAATTCCCTGTTCTTCGCCGACTATGGGCAACGGTTGTTGCCCTCGGATGTGGGCCGCACAACGATGTGTCCGACAGAGATTTTCTACGATCCCACCATAGAACCTTGCATCCGTCTACTGCCTATTGAGACCCGCTACCGCAACGAATCCATCGCGCAACTGAAAACCATGCCGGTGGAGTGGACCACCGTTCGGCTGAACATGAGCTCTGGCGACGACATGGCGCAGGCAATGAAATCATTGGCCGAGTTCAAGAGCGTCCAGGTGATGGAAGCCAAGATGATGGGCATGGTCGACGACGATAAGTCCTTACCGCCCGGCACGGGGCCCAAGGATAAGATCGAGATCCCAGCTTGGCGCTATGCAATGGTCAACTATCCCCATCCCTTACTTTCTCGCGGGCTGACCATCCTCGATACGCCGGGATTGAACGCGTTGGGCCTGGAGCCGGAACTCACGCTTGCGACATTGCCTGCCGCGCATGCGGCATTCTTCCTGCTGGGTGTGGATACGGGTGTTACCCGTTCGGACATGGAGCTTTGGCAGCGCTATGTGAAAGATGCTGTGGCGTTGCGCATCGCCGTGTTGAACAAAATAGATCTCACCTGGGATGAGTTAAAGCCGTGGGATGAGATTCGCCGCTCCATTGAGCGTCAGCGCGAGTCCACGGCGAAGCTTCTCGATCTTCCGAAAGAGAGGGTGCTGACGGTTTCCGCCCAAAAAGCGCTCTTGGGCAAGATCCGCAAGGATCAGGAACTTCTGGAGAAGAGCGGCATCCTGAAAATGGAATCCATTCTTGCCCACGACATCATTCCCGCCAAACGTGAAATTATGCGCGCCGCGGTGATGAATGAGATTGGTTCGATGATGATCGTGAGCCAATCCTCCCTCGAGGCGAAGATACAAGGAAATCTGCAGGCGATAACCGAGCTATCCGCCGTATCCGGCAAGAGTAAGGATCTGATCGCGAAGCTCTGGCGCAAAATCAACCAGGATAAAGAGGATTACAACGGTGCGTTGACTGGCTATAAAACCATACGCAACGCCTTCAACACCAAGCGGCTGTCATTGATGGAGCGACTCAATCCCGACAAGATCGACGAATTTTTGGCTCGTAGCCGGGATGAGTTGCAGGGAAGCTGGACAACCGTGGGATTGCACCAATCCATGACCAAGGTGTTTGACGCCATTAATCCGGAATTCGACCGAATTCAAAAAATGGCCGAGGACATGCACACTGTAATGAAGCGCGCTTACGTTACCTTTGAGCGTAAGTTCCACTTTCCCGCCATCGAACTGCCGGTTTTGAGCCTGGAAAGCTACCGCGTGAGTCTACAGCTACTCGCCAAGGAGACAGAAGCGTTCTGCAAAGACCCGGTCAACGTCATGCTTGAAAAACGGTTTCTGATCCGCAAGTTCTACGATAGTTTGATGATGGAGGCGCGCCAAATCTTCGTCCGCGCCGGTGATGAGTGCGATCGTTGGATGCGTGGAGTGACAACGCCGTTGGAAAACCAACTCCGAGATCACAAAGCTCAGTTGCAGCAGCGGCTCGATAGCTTGACCAAGATCAATCAAGACTCGGGTTCGATCCAGGAGCGCTTGGCGAGTCTTAGGGAGGAGCTGGTTGATCTGCAGAAGCAAAAAGAAATGATTGGTCGGTTGTTAGACAAAATGAAGGATACGGGGCCGGAGGCTGCGGCAGCGTAAGAACCTGTTCGATATCTTACTGCGCGGGCTGATTTTAGTTACGGCCGCAGCTATCGCTGCTTAACTTGCTATCGAAAGTTAGCCTGCACTGAAACTGCGTTTTGAGGCTCCGGCGCCATGCGTACGCTTTATACGCGTCCGCTCCTCCCTTGCAGGGCGCGCTGTCCGCTGCATCGGACAGCCGCTTCACAGGCAGTCGGCATGCCGACCGAAACCCCTGCTACGCCCTCAAACTCGGCCCGCTCGCTACAGATCTCGAACAGGTTCTTATTCGGTTTCCCATTGAGTGCTGAACTTGTAACCCGGATTAACGAAGCGTAATCCGGGTTACTCCCG
The DNA here is from genome assembly GCA_035539675.1 of Burkholderiales bacterium. Lineage (GTDB taxonomy): Bacteria > Pseudomonadota > Gammaproteobacteria > Burkholderiales > DATLHW01 > DATLHW01. Next base: position 5,454 of record DATLHW010000305.1, read on the forward strand.
TACTTGCCTTATCCGGTTCTTTGACAGGATTTGTATTAGAAGTCTCGCTGAATCGCATCCAAGTCATCAACGCTACGGATTCCACGGTAAAACGCGCTTTTCGGGTCATCATTTTCCGGATGCTGAGACACAAGAATCCCGACATTCTTGATAAGCATTTTCTTCAATCGCTCATTCAACTGTTTATCATCTTTCGGTTGCGAGAGGTTTTCCGGGTTCATCCGCCAGTTTGAAATGATCGCAATGCCCGGTGTGGGACGCGCCGCGAACGCGAAGCGCCAGTCCGCCTGTTGGGTGTACATATCTTCATGGGTCAATCCAATAATTGCTTTTTTCGGTTTCCCCAGGAGCTTGCTATATCTCTCCGTAATCAGCGCGCCAAGGTCCTCGGCTACTATTTGTTTGCGCTGATGGTCCACCACACGACGTGGCAACGCTACGGGGGATAATACAACGGTGGTGACGCCGGATTTTTCTTGAACATACTTTGCAAGGCTTTCCGCGGAGGCGGGGGAATAGTCTCCTAGCGGAACCAAATAGACCTTCGGCGTATCCGGATCGTCGCCCGAGGTCGTGGCGCAACCACAGATAACAGCAAAGACAAGGACGCCCCAGTAGCGCGCCAAATGGGCAGACAACGCAATACGAATTCTCGACAAGATTAATCCACCTTAACGTAAGCAATATGCGGTCAATAGAAAGAGGTCGTGCAACGACACGACCTCCCGTGAATTTTACCTGCTGTTAACGACGTCCGGCTATCGTCGGGGAAATAGATCTCGAACAGGCTCTTAGGATCGGGTACGGAATAACGTCCCGATCCTTAGGGTTTCTTACCTGTCTGACTTTGCCGATAACGCTGCAATTCCGCCGCAAGCCACGTTGCGCTCGCTACCGCATCGCTATTGACGCACTTAACCTGATAAGCCTTGCCGCTCGCGCTACTGCCGGTAGCGGCGCGCTCGATGAAGTTCTCCGCGCTTACGATCAGTCCTTTGTTTAGTAAATGCTGATATTTTTTCTCCAGATGAGCTCGCGCCGCCTGGGACGTGTGCCAAGAGCCATTACGATAAAACTGGCAACCGGATTGTTCCAGATACCCTAGCAAGTGCTGAACCTCGCTTTCAGTCGCGGATGCTGGCGCT
>DATLHW010000306.1:0-7787 GCA_035539675.1 Burkholderiales bacterium
GCGTGTGCGGGCGGTAACTCGTTGTTCGAGTTCGTCGTACGCCCGCAGCAGTTCACGCTCGGCTCGCTTGCGCTCCGTTATGTCCGTGTAGGTGCAGACGAGGCCGCCGTCGGGGAGCGGCTTAACGAAAAACTCGATGACAGTTCCATTGATCCGTTCGCGTTCGAATATCTGCGGCGTTTGCTGGCGCGTTAGCGCAACGCGATCGGCGACATACTTTTTAACCAGCTCGTCCACATCCCCTGGGCCGAGGTTGCCGCGCTCGGCGGCGAAGCGAACGATCTCTTTGAAGGGGGCGCCTAATAGCCCCAAGTGTTCGGGAAAATCGAAAAGCTCCAGGAATCGACGATTTCGTAACACCAGACGCAGATCGGAGTCGAACAGCGCGATTCCTTGAGCGATATTTTCGAGCGCTTCCTTCTGCATCTCCAAGTTGGACTCGATCGCCTTTGACGCATTCGAAAGCATGTCCATCACGCCTTCAAGACTAACTTGCTTCTCCCGTATTTCCGACGCGATGACGACTCTCGCCAGTGCGGCGCCAATAGCGCCCGCGAGCAGGCGCTCCGTAAAACTGACAAAGTCCAGATCGACTTTCTGCCCGGGATTTAATTCGATTTGGCGGTTGGCGGCGTACTCCTTATAGGCGCGTTCAGCACGTTCGCTATCGACGAAGCGTTTAACCAGCGCGGTAAGCTCGCCGACGCTAATATCCGGCTGCCATGTCTGCTGACCTAAGGGCCTGTTTGTGGTTACATCGACGAAAGCATGGGCCTGCTCTCGTTCGAGCGGGCTTTGGCGAGTCAGGAGCGAGACGACAACGTAACCGCCAATGTTGGCGATCACGCTCCATAACAGACTGTGAGTGACTGGATCTAATTTTTTAATGCCGAACAGCGCGTAGGGGCGAAGAAAGTCCGCATAGAAAATACCTTCGCTTGCAAATTCCTTTGGCAGCAGTCCAGTAGCCGCGAGAGAGGGCAGAAATAGGGTGTATGTCCATACAAGGAACCCTGCGGTTAAACCGGTTAATGCGCCGGCATGGGTTCCTTTTCTCCAATAGATACCGCCGATAAAAACTGGCGCAAACTGGGCGACTGCTGCGAATGAGACCAGGCCGATACTGACCAGAGAATAGCGATCGCCGACAATCCGTATGTAAACGTAACCCAATAGCAAAACGAGAATAATGCTTGCCCGGCGTATGCCTTTTACTAGACCGACCAAGTCGGCTCGCGGATTGGCCCGCATGCGTTGTCCGCGTATCAGCAGCGGCATGACGAGACCGTTGCAAATCATGGTGCTCAGGGCGATCGTCTCGACAATGATCATTGCTGTCGCCGCCGAGATGCCGCTTATAAAAGCAAAGAACGATAGCGCCGCGTTGTTCGCCGCAATAGGCAGGCTGAGAACGAAAGTATCCGCATTAATGCCCTTGCCTTGAAACGTAATAAGCCCCGCCAGCGCAATTGGCAGCACGAAGAGGTTAATCGCGACCAAGTAAAGGGGAAACGCCCAGCGGGCTTTCTTGAGATGATCGATATTCTCGTTTTCCACCACGGTTACTTGGAATTGTCGAGGCAGGCAGATGATCGCTAGCGCGGAAAGCAGGCTGAACGCCCAAAAACTTACGCTACTCGCTGTATCGCCAAAATGTAGCACATGAGCGATTTTTTCATTGGCTTGGACACGTTCAACAATGTCGCCGAATCCGCCAAACATCCCGTAAGTGACGAAAAGCCCCACGGCTAAAAAGCCGGCCAGTTTTATTAAGGACTCCAGGGCTACTGCAGTCACCATCCCCCGGTGCTGTTCGGTTGCATCGACCTGACGGGTGCCAAAAATGATGACGAATAAACTCATCAAAATCGCTACATAAAATGCGCTATCGGCGTAAAACGGCGCCGCTGTTGGGGCGGTAGACGGGTTAAGAATGGGGTAGTGGCGGATGATGTCGAAGCTGAAGGAAACCGCCTTGAGTTGCAGGGCAATGTAGGGAACGATGCCAATTACCGCGATTATGGTCACCAGCCCGGCTAGGCTTTGACTTTTTCCGTAGCGCGCGGAAATGAAGTCGGCGATTGATGTGATGTGCTGGGTCTTGCTGATCCTTACCAGCTTGCGCAGCAGCGGCTGAGCGAAGATGAATACGGCGATTGGACCGATATAAATTGGCAAAAAGCCAACGCCATCTTGCGCGGAGCGACCCACACTGCCGTAAAAAGTCCACGTTGTGCAGTAGACCGCGATGGATAAAGCGTAAACCCAGTCACCCAGGTTATTAATTCGTCCTTTTGATTCCGAACGAGAGTCAATATAGAAGGCGATGGCGAACAGAAGATATAGGTATCCGCCTGACAAGAGCAGGATCAGTATCAAGCTCATCGGGTTATTCCCGCCTCCCCGCGCATGGCGGTGAATTTCCAGATTGCTATGGATTTAGCCGCAAAAATGGGTTCTTCGCTGGGGGGTATGAACGGGGCAGGGTTGTCTTTCGTTTTAAGGCGACTAGACTCCCAATTAAGGCCGACGTATTCGTGTAAATTCCGCTGCACGGGAAATACCTCCTTTGCGCGTGAATATTTTTTGTTTACCTATGCATGAAGACTTGCCGTCGATTGGACGGGGATCCCGGGGCGTAGCCAAACTATTCCTTGAAGCGGTAAATCACCAGGAGTCGAGACGAAATAAATTTCAGTTTTTTGAGGTATTTTTGCAGAAAGATTGTTGCATGTACGGGCCGCGCGGTCGAGGCCCAATGACTTGGCGTTTACCGTTACGTCTAACGCGCTACTTGTGCTAGGATGTCCGCCTTTCCGAGTTGACGTATTCAGGCTCGGGTGCGAATTGATTCGCATCGCGCTCTGAGATTCCCATGCGCATCGCGTTGTTGGTCTTGATGGATGTCTGAGAATCGCTGTAAGAGCACACAGTTTTAATTCAAGAGCGAACTAAGTGAAGTCTCGTTCTTGGCGTCGTCTACGGCGGGCCTCCCCGCATTGCGGCATAGTCAACCTGGTCAGGTCCGGAAGGAAGCAGCCAAAGCTATTTACCGCAAGTGCCGGGGGTTAGGCTCGCCACCCTTATAAACTTGAGCGTGAGCCGTTCGCGACGCTTTCGGGCTTTGATCGAGGCGTGGAGTTTGCGTTCGGAGTAGTAATTCGGAAGCTGTTTGGTCGATAAGGCTTCATGTGTCATGGCCAGACAGCGCCTTGGGCCTGTTAAATTCGCTTCCTGACGAAATCTAAGCTATGTCCTATCAAGCGCTAGCCCGTAAGTGGCGTCCGAAATCGTTCGTCGAGTTAGTCAGCCAAGAGCATGTTGTCACCGCGCTGACCAACGCACTGAAGACGCAACGGCTGCATCATGCTTATCTGTTCACCGGCACCCGAGGCGTAGGTAAAACAACGCTGGCGCGAATTCTTGCCAAGTCATTGAATTGTGAAACAGGCATAACGCCGACCCCATGTGGGAACTGCGGCGCCTGCAAGTTGATCGATAGCGGGGGATTTGTCGATCTGCTCGAAGTCGACGCCGCAACCAATACGCGAGTCGAGGAGATGCGGGATCTTCTCGACAACACGCAGTACATGCCTACAGTCGGCCGGTTCAAGGTCTACATCATCGACGAAGTGCACATGCTTTCCCGGTCGGCGTTCAATTCCATGTTGAAAACGCTTGAAGAGCCGCCCGAGCATGTCAAATTCATTCTTGCCACTACCGATCCGCAGAAGGTGCCCGTCACCGTTCTGTCTCGTTGTCTACAATTCAATTTGAAGCAAATGCCTAAAGAGGCTATTTGCGGTCATCTCGAAAAGGTTCTGATTGCGGAAGGGATTCCCTTTGAGGGCGCGGCGCTGGAAGCGCTTGGGCGGGCGGCGCAGGGTAGCATGCGCGATAGCCTAAGTTTGTTGGATCAGGCCATTGCTTATGGTGCGGGGGAAGTTAACGTTCAGACGGTCACCGCTATGCTAGGGGCGATTGATCAAAGCTATTTGTTCGGGCTGTTAGAACGAATTGCCTTGCGCGACGGCAAAGGGTTGATGGAGCAGGCGAGGGGCATGGCTGAAAGGAGTCTATCCTTTGAGAGCGCTTTGCAGGAACTCGCCACGGTGCTACATCAGATAGCGGTTAAGCAGATTGCGCCAGACGCGCCTGAGGATGTGGCTCCCGAAGATGCGGAAATAGGAAAGTTTGCGGGCGTGTTTTCGGCCGAGGACATACAAGTTTTTTACCAGATAGTGATTTTGGGTCGGCGGGACCTTCCATTGGCGCCGGACGAGTTTTCCGGATTTACCATGACGCTTATGCGCATGTTAGCTTTTGTTGTCGACGCGAATCCTGGCCGTAAAGTCGCCACTATTTCAAACTCGCCGAAATACAACCCGCCGTCTGTCGATCATGAGGAGAAAAAAGAGTCGCTTCATCCTCCCTCCAGTGTTGTTGATCTAGCGGTGGAAACCACACGGCCTGAACCCAGCGCTGCTGTGGCTGTAGACCGCTCAGTTAGTTTTGACGGCAATTGGTTAGGGCTGGTGGGTAAGTTAAAGCTGGCGGGTATGGCGGGTATGTTAGCCATGCACTGCGAACTTAAGTCGTTCTCCGGGAGAAGCGTTGAGCTTTCTGTACCCCAGGAACACAAACATCTCGCTGAAAAAGTGTTTATAGATAAGCTGCAAACCGCACTTGCTAATTATTTTGGCGCTGAAATTGTTCTTAAAGTGGCGATTGGGCAGTCAAGCGGTAACACACTCGCTGAAGTTGAGGAGCGTGGGCGACAAGCAAAGCAAGCTGAAGCGCAGACTGCTATTGGGCAGGATGTTTTCGTGCGGGATCTGGTGGAAAATCTGGATGCGCGAGTAATTGAATCTTCTATACGACCGATACAACAGTAAGAGAGGTAAATCATGATGAAGGGCGGATTGGCTGGCTTAATGAAACAGGCTCAGCAAATGCAGGAAAATATGCGCAAGGTTCAGGAGCAGCTTGCGACCATAGAAGTGGAAGGACAGTCTGGCGCCGGTATGGTGAAGGTCATCATGACCTGTCGCCATGACGTAAAACGCGTTGTGATCGATCCAAGCCTTTTGGGCGACGATAAGGAAATGCTTGAAGATTTGATCGCGGCTGCGGTCAACGATGCCGTGAGGAAAGCCGAAGCCACAAGCCAGGAAAAAATGTCTGGCTTTACGTCCGGTTTAGGTTTGCCGCCGGGAATGAATTTTCCTTTTTAGTTTTTGCTATACCACTTTTAATATCCGCCGCTATTCGAAGTTGCGGCCAAGTTATTAGCGCTTAACTCATGCCCGATGCCAACTTCTTCTAGCCTGGAGCGCCTTGTCGAGGCGCTACGTTGTTTGCCCGGAGTGGGGCCAAAGTCAGCGCAACGTATGGCTTATCACCTTTTGCTGCGCGATCTCGGCGGGGCGCAACGCTTGGCGGCGACTCTGACCGAGGCAGTCGCTTGCATTCGGCATTGTGAGCGGTGCAATAACCTAACTGACTTGACGATCTGCGAACTCTGCGGTGGGAGCCAAAGAGACGAGTCATTATTGGCGGTTGTGGAGTCTCCGGCCGACTTGGTTGTGGTGGAGCAGACGCATAGCTATGAAGGGTTGTACTTCGTATTAATGGGTAGGCTGAGTCCATTGGATGGTATTGGACCTAAGGATATCAACTTCGATCGCCTGGTTCGGCGTGCGACCGATGGAATCGTTCAAGAGGTTGTTATTGCTACTAACTTTACGGTCGAAGGCGAAGCCACAGCGTATTACATAGGTGAAATTTTGCGAGCGAAGGGATTGCGAGTAACACGAATTGCCAGGGGTTTGCCGGCTGGTGGAGAGTTGGAATATGTCGACAGCGGCACAATAGCGCAAGCGTTAAGCGAGCGTCGCGACTTATAGCGATTGTTGAACTAAATCGCTGACACGGTGGCTCCGCGCTTCGCGGGCTGTTCACGTTTCGGCGCTCGCCCCTTCAGTTGCTTGGCGGCGTCGCAATTTCTGATCCTGTAGAGGTTGCGGCCCGTCGTCCAGCGTTAAGTACAGCTTTCGCCTAAAGGCGATTTGATAGAACTCCTGCAAGATCGTTTTGTGGAAGCGTTCGCAAATCCCATTGGTTTGCGGACTGGCCGCGCGGGTTTTCGTATGCTCGATGCCGTTCAACGCCAGATAGAGTTGATAGTCGCGCGTTTCCGCCTTGCCGCAATATTCAGTGTTCTGATTGGTGAGGATGCGTAGCATACCCAGGACATGCTTGGTAAGGAGCGGCAATACCCGATCGTTCAGTAGATCCGCGCCGGTAATCGGCGTCTTGGTCGTATATCGCTTAGCGCAGGCCACTTTGCTGGAAGTGTCGACAAAGGTTTGCTGATAGATTCTGCCGACGCCCTTGATCGTGCCCACATAGAAGGTGTCTTGCGAACCGAGATAGCCAGGATGGGCCGTCTCGATCTCGCCACACGCGACATCCTCTTCGCGTTTCTTCTCCAGGGCCGTCACTTGGGCTTCGGTCGGCGCTGGACCAATCTCGGCAATGCGCCGCTCCAATGCCGCCAAACGTTGTTTGATATGAGGCTAAGCCATGGCGCGGCCGGATGGAGCGCACCCTGGACAGCGAAACAAACACGCCGTTTAATCACTTCATCGCTGATTCGTAGTCGCCCGTGCGCGGGTTGCTTAATCGCAGAAGCAATGATCGACGATTCAATCACTTCATCGACCCGATTTTTGGGATTGGGTTTACGCCGATTTGCGTCGAGTCGAATAGCGCATAGACGCCGCCCTCCGCCACATCCGTCTGATAACGATAGAGCATGCTCCGCGATAGGCTCATGATCTTGCGGGCTTTACGATACGTTCCCCCGCTCTGACGCCAAATTCAGCAGACCACGCTTGTGTTTAATGATGTTCTGATTACCCCCTTGGGTTTGCCTCTCTTTGAGTTCGTTTCGATAGTTGGTTGGCTCCTCTATCAAAAGGCGCTATGTATAGGCGTTACGTGTTGAATTACGGCTCTCGTCCCGTTGCCGTACACAAGCAGCCGACCGGAGATGGGTTACGCCCCGACTGTTCAAGTCAGCCGCCAGCTTAGATACCTTTATAGATATTTTCGTGACCACACCGTGGAAGCGACGCATCCATTCTTTCAGTCGACTTGTATTAGGGGCTGTTGACGTTTCACATGGGTAACCATAGAAGCGCACAGGCCATGGCGATTACACTTTCGTAATTTCGCTTCAACTTGTCGTATCGGAACGCCACAGCTCGATAGTGTTTTAGTCGGGCAAAGGCATTCTCCACCAAGTGTCTGTAGCGGTACAGATCCCGATCCAGATCGGCGTTTCCTTTGGTGGAGTTCCGCTTTCTGGGAATTACCGGGCGAGCGCCCTGCGCCTCGATCTGACGACGGATGCGCTCGCTGTCGTAGCCTTTGTCCGCCACGATCACTTCCGCAGAGGGCGTCTGTGCGATTAGTTCGGGGGCGGCAGTACAGTCATTGACCTCACCGCCTGTAATTTCGAACGCCACAGGCAAGCCATGCGCATCGACGGCCAAGTGGATTTTGCTCGTATTGCCGGCGCGACTTTTACCCACAGCCTCAGGCTGACCGCTGGCGACGCCGGCGCTGTGTTGATGGGCCTTGGCATAGGTTCTGTCGATGAACACCCACTCGAAGTCCGGATCAATCAGCAGCGCGTTGAAAACCTTGCGCCACTTGCCGGCGGCTGACCAAGCATTGAACCTAAAAACGGCGATTACCCCGTCTGTGGACAAGGCAACCCC
>DATLHW010000307.1:0-2472 GCA_035539675.1 Burkholderiales bacterium
CGCATGCGGAAACCCGACGCATCGCCAGTACGTCGATCGAGGAAAAAGCGATCGTTTTCATGGACCGCGCGATCGAGGAGCACAACCTGAGCCAGCAGCTGCGCGAGAAAGCGCTGCGCAAAGAGGCGTCGCTGGTTGAGCAGGCGCAAGCGATCCGAGCCGCGCATAAAAACACCGGCGTCGCACTGGACGCCATTATCCGTTACCAACAAACGACAGAAGGCTGGTCGGCGGAGCGGGTGCGTCGAGTAACGAACCTGGCGAAGTCGACCGACGACGCGTTGACGGAGCATGCGGCGGGCTTGCGCAACGCGTTGGACGACGGGATGGTGCTGCCGCCAACGCCCGCCGTGGACCTCAGCCATCTGACGGAGACCATTCCGGCCGAACGCCCGGCTGAAGCCGCGCCGCCGCGGCCGCAACGCTGGCGCAATTGGGAGGCGGTGCAGAAGGCATATAACGCGCTCAAGGACGCCGGCAGCTTCGCGACCGAGGATCACCGCTACACGCGATTCGCGCAGTGCGTCGACGCCTTCATCGGCTATGCGAGGAAAAACGGGCTATCGGCGAACCTGGCGCCGCAAGCGCTGTCGCACGCAATCCACGAGTGGTTGAACACCAAAGGCCAAGATTTCAAGGACGATAATCCACGACCGAGCCTCGCGCTGAACAACCTCGCGAAAGTGTGCCATCCGGACTATCGCTTTAAAACGCATCTGGGCATCGCGGAGAAAGTGCTGACGGCCGCGCAGCAGACAGAGATCGATAAGACAGAGCGCCGATACCAACAGGAATGCCAGCAATTGGGCCTCCCCTCTGAAGGCTATCGCAAGCACATCAAGACGGTGTATCGAGTGATGTTGGAGTCACTGGAAGCAAAGCAATCGCCGTTTGAAACTCTTCAGCAGATGCAGAAAGACAAGGGAAGCGCAGGGATGAAGGCGCTTAAAGATACGTTGCTTGATTCATTAGAGAACAACGCGACGTTCGACTCACAGCAGCCGACTTCGAAAGACGAGTTGAGACAGGTGATGCATCACATGATCAACTTGCACACCTTTGGCGCGATCGATGAAGGATCGCCCCGGGGCGGAGCCGGGGGATCTCAAACGTCTCGGCATCCGGCTCCAACCATACGCACGAAAGCGTCGGGGGGAGGAAAAGCCCGATGAAGGGTATTGGAAGACGGCGCCAACTTGCAAAGTGGTAGCATGCTAACTTAGATGTTCAGGATGAAAACATCCAAGCATGAATATCGCATCAACCCAATCGACAACCGTCAGTTGATAGTTTCCTAATAATCGGGCCGTCCAGTAAAAGCTCGAACAGGCCAGCCTCTCAAGATCGCCAGAAGCGCTAAACCCTGAGCAAACCGCGCTGCTCCACAAAACTCACGATATCGGTGAGCCCTTCGCCTGTTTTGAGGTTACTGAATACAAACGGCCTCTCGCCACGCATTTTCTTGGCGTCGCGCGCCATGACTTCAAGTGAGGCCCCCACCATGGGTGCGAGGTCGATTTTATTGATTACCAGAAGATCCGACTTGGTAATGCCGGGCCCGCCTTTGCGGGGGATCTTGTCTCCAGCCGCAACATCGATTACGTAAATCGTGAGATCGGATAACTCTGGACTAAAGGTAGCCGCCAAATTGTCTCCGCCGCTTTCGACAAAAATGACATCGAGTTGAGGAAACAGCGTGTTCAGCCGAGCGACCGCTTCAAGATTGATGGAGGCGTCTTCCCGAATCGCGGTGTGCGGGCAACCGCCGGTTTCCACGCCAATAATCCGCTCCGGCGGCAATGCTTCGTGATTGACGAGAAACTGCGCATCTTCTTGCGTGTAAATATCGTTGGTTACAACAGCGACTTCAAAGCGGTCGCGCATGTGCCGGCATAGCGCAAGCGTCAGTGCTGTTTTACCGGAGCCGACTGGACCGCCGATGCCGACTCGTAATGGATCTGGTTGATTCATGGTTTCTCCAAAATAAATTTGTTTAAGTCATTCCATTCCGCGCAGGGAACGAGACGCGAAGGCAGAGCGCAGACAGTACAAGCTAGTACGGCAAGCGATAGCCGACAAAGTATCGTTTCCAGCGCGAAATGGAATCAAGATCGGAATAAACGAGAGTACTGCGTCTCATGACGCGCACTCGCAATTGCGAAGGCTGGCGCGAAGTTGCTCAACTCCTCGTCACGCAAGCCAATAATTTCATCGATTAACTTCGGCAACGGCTCTATCAAAGCGCACAACATACGCTGACCTGCTGCTTGACCAAGCGGCACGGCTTTCAGCGCCGCCATTACCTGATTCTCGCACCACGCCCAAAGCAGGCCGAGCAGCATGTTACGTTCGCCAACGTTCACGTCCATGGCGGCGAATGCAAAGGCGGCTGGAAAGCAGCAAGGGTCCAAAGAATCCAACGCAGTTTTCGCTTCGTTAGTTTGGAAACCCAACTCGCCGAGGAGCCGCTTC
>DATLHW010000308.1:0-8674 GCA_035539675.1 Burkholderiales bacterium
CAGTTCCAGTACTTCTTCCCAGTGCTTCGCCAGGTTCTGCGCTTTCAGCGTCAAGCGTAAGGCCGCGACGCTTTTCGGGGCCACCTTGTGGACTTCTTTCAGGGCTTCCAGCGCATCGGTCGCGCGAGCTTCGCGAAGCCACAAATCCGCCTGGGTAATCGGGCGTAGCAGTTGGGCTTCCGGCCCTGCCTCATCGGCAAGCTGCAAGTAACTATCGCGCTGTTCGAAGCGTCGCAACCGATGCGCGGAGCGGGCCGCAACAACGGATGAAAGCGCCGGCCATTCTCCGAGAGTCAAAGCGCTGGCCGCAGCTTTCTCAGCGGCGCTGTAGCGACCTTCGAAGTAGGCTGTGAGCGCTTCATGCATGGCGCTGCGAGCGTGATTACGCGCGCGATGCAGCCGATAGGCGCGTACCTTTTCCGGCAGGGTCAATGTCGTGGATGCAATGCGGACCACAGCGTAGAAAATCAAAAATGCGCCAATCGTCAGCACAATCAGAAAGTTTAGCGAGAACTCCACCCGATATGGCGCGTATGTAATGAGCACATAGCCATGGTTGTACCGAGCCAGTACAGCCAGCCCCACAGCGACGGCGGAAAGCGCGATGAGCCAGGAAAGCCACTTCACGGATTGGCCTTTTCGTGAGAGCGCCGCACCGCGCGAATGGCGTTAAGGCTGTCGGTGATGTCGGGCGCGTTAATGCTGATGGGGCTCTCGGCGAGTTGTTTGAGCGTGGACTGGGCGCTGGTCACGGCCTTGATTTTCGGATCGAAATGCATGGCGAGCCATTGCGCCGCGCTGTTCAAATCCGACTTGAAGCTGGCTTCCGTGCGCGCGAGTAGCGCGAGCCGGGCGTTCAGGAGCCGTAGCTTCAAGTTTTCACGCAAGAAATAAGATTGATTGGGAGCGAGCAAGGGCGCGTCAGGCCGCTCCAAATTGCGGATTCTCACCAGTTCCCCAATATCGGTGAGAACCTCTTTCCCGAAACGAGCCCAGAAGCTTCTTTGCGCGCTCGTGGGCGACGTGGGATTCGTTTCCTCGGAAACTGACGGGTCGGAGAGCAAGGGTAAGTTATCAATGCTTCCTATCAAGTTATCCAGTTTGGCGCTAATGGCGACAGTATCTACAAAAGGCGTGGCTTTCAGCTTCTCCATATCCTGGTTTACCGCGCGACGCAGTTGCGTCCATCGAGCCTTGTTATTGGAGCGGGCGAGTTTTGAATCGACCGATTGAAGCGCGATCAGCGCCGATTTCACATTGCCGGCCAACTGTAATTGCTGACTGGCTGTTTCCAGGATGTCCTCGATATCAGCGAGAGAAACCTCGTCACGGCTTTTTGACAGTTCCTGATAAAGCGCCTCAAGCGCTACTTGCTGATTTTGCGATTCCGCTAATTTGTTCTCGAATATTGAGAGTCTAGCCAGCGCTTCCTTGGTGTCCTGCCGAGCGTTATTCGCGGACGCCAATGTCTGTTTGCCGCGGTCATCGGCTTCCGCTAACTTCACCGCCAACTCCTGCCGCATTTCATTGATGGTGTTGTGCGTATCCCAGGCAAACCAGCCGAATCCGACGAGGACGGCAGCGCCGATCGCTGGAAGCGTGAAGCTGCGGCGGTCCGAGCGACTATCGTTTTCCGGGGGAAGCGGGGAAGGCGTTGTCTGAGGAGGGGCTACGTTATCCTGCATGGATTGCACTCAGTTCCTTGATCAAGTCATCATCGTTTACACCGGTTACGCGCACATCGGTCAAACCTAATTTTCGTGCGGCCTCGGCTATGCGAGGGTGCGGCACGAAGATTGGCGTCGCGGCGAGCAGCCGTTTTGTCGAGTCGTCGAGTATATCGTAAAGATTTGTCAGGCTCTCCAGACTCATCGCGCTCACCGCGTGGATATTTCCGGCTTGCCAGTTGGCGCGTAGCGGGTTGAGGTCCCGTTGAGGACGAATCCGGCGGTAGCACACGACGTACTCCACCAAGGCGCCTCGTTCGCGTAATTTTTGCGCAAGCGTTTCCCGGCCACCCTCGCCGCGAAAAATAACGATACGTTTGCTGGCGACATCCTGCATTTCCGGTAAATCCAACAACGCTTCGCTGTCAAAACGTTCTACTGGGGCCAGTACCTCATTGACGCCGAAACCCTGCAAAGCTTTCCTTGTTGCATCGCCGATGGCGGCAAAGACGAGCGTTGCCGGATACGCGCCTCCTGAAGTTAAGTATGGCATCCCCTGCGCAACTGCGTTGGCGCTGACAAAGATCGCCATTTGATAATCGCTCAATCGGCCGACTGTCGCACGCAAAGCCGAATCATCCGCCAACGGTTGAATTTCAATCGTTGGAAAGACAATCGCCCCGCCGCCTGCCGCTTCGATAGCGCACGCGAGACGTTCGGCCTGCCGTTGCGGTCGGGTAATGAGGATGCTCAATCCCTCCAATGGCAATCGAGTCCCGGGATTTGCTGTCACGCCTTCAATGCCTTGAGAATCTCGCCAGCGCCTTGCGTCAACAACCGCTCCGCCAGTTCTTCGCCAATTGTTTCGGCGAAATCTTGCGCGCCGCTCAGTTGCGCCTTGACCAGCTTGGCGCCGTCAGGGCTGGCGACAAAACCAGTCAGATGCAGCATTTCATCGACAATCGTTGCATAACTTCCCAGTGGGACTTCGCAACTGCCGGCGAGTTTCCGGCTCATGGCTCGTTCTGCAAGAACGCAAGCGGTGGTTTTTGGGTCCGTGAAGGGCGCAAGCAAGCTCGCAATATCTGGTCGATCGCTGCGGTATTCAATTCCCAGAGCGCCTTGCCCCACGGCAGGCAGGCTGACTTCTGGTGGAATATAAGACGTTATCCGATGCCCAAGCGCCAATCGCTTCAATCCCGCCGCAGCAAGAATAATCGCGGCGTACTTATCTTCATCCAGTTTCCGCAACCGGGTCTCGACATTGCCGCGCAGGGGCTCTACCTTGAGATGCGGATATCGCGCTCGAAGTTGCGACTCACGCCGCAAACTGGATGTTCCGACAACAGCGTTCGCGGGCAACTCGGCAGGATTGGCATAGCGATTCGACACAAAGGCGTCGCGCGGATCTTCGCGTTCCCCGACGACCGCGAGCGCAAAGCCGTCCGGAAGAACCATTGGCACATCCTTCATCGAATGCACCGCAATATCCGCCGCGCCAGATTCCAACGCCAACTCCAGTTCTTTCACGAACAGGCCCTTGCCGCCGATTTTGGCAAGCGGCCGATCGAGAATCCGATCGCCTTGGGTGGTCATACCGAGAATGGAGACGGCTGTTTGCGGATACAAGGCGATCAGACGATCGCGGATATGTTCCGCTTGCCACATGGCTAAGCGGCTTTCGCGAGAAGCGATGACAATTCGGGTGGGGATTACATTCGACATGATGGAAGGCGGACAGTAAATGCGGCTTACGGCGCGAGGCGAAAAACGGCTTTGAGTTTAACACGCCAGCACTAACGACATGGAGTCTCATGGCAGTGGTGGGGGTGCGTTACGCATCATGTGCTTTGCGGTATCCTTACCAACGTTAATTGGTCGTAGTGATCAGTCACGCTGATTTTTTCTGTAGGAGCGAGCTCCGCTCGCGATTGCGTCCAGGGTCTCGGACGGAAAGCTGACGCAACTCTACAGATGGGACATGGAGACATCGCTTCGCGAGCAAGCTCGCTCCTACAAATTCAACGTGACTGACCAGTAGCATTCACGTCATTTATCTATGAACTGTTTGCTAATTTATCCGCAATGCAAATCGCGCGCCGCCCCGTCAATGCTTCAATAACCCGATGGACATTCTCGAATGAATTCCCCTGAAGATAAAGATGCGCCCCTGAGAGAAGATATTCGTTTTCTGGGCAGGCTGCTCGGCGACATTGTCCGTGAGCAAGAAGGCGAACCCACATTCAAGCTGGTCGAGACAATTCGACAATTGGCGGTGAGCTATCGACGCAATGCCGATGAGGCGCATCGGCGCGAATTGGAAGCTATCCTGGATCAGCTCTCGCACGGCAACACCATAGCGGTCGTGCGCGCCTTCAGCTTCTTCTCTCATTTCGCCAATATTGCGGAGGACCTTCACCATAATCGGCGGCGGCGGGTGTATCTGGTGAACGGGGCGAAGCCTCAAGAGGGAAGTTTTCAGCTTGCGTTGGAGCGCGTGCGCGAAGCTGGCTTTGGCTCCAGCGATTTGAAGGCGTTTTTTGCTAGGGCGCGGGTTCGCCCGGTTTTGACCGCACATCCGACCGAGGTGCAGCGAAAAAGCGTGCTCGACTGTCAGCGCGCTATCGCGAGACTGGTTACGGAACGGGATCGCCTGCAACTGGCGCCGAACGAATTGACGGCGAATGAAGAGGAACTAAGACGCGTTATTTTGACGTTATGGCAGACGTCGGAAATTCGCAGCTTCAAGCTACGTGTGCACGATGAGATTGAGAACGGTCTCTCTTACTACCAATACACCTTTTTGCGGGAATTGCCGAGGTTGTATGCGGAAATTGAGGATGTGTTAGGTAAGGCGTCGGTTAGTGAGGGGGGCAGCGCCGCTAATTTGACCGCTCACCCTCTCCCCAACCCCTCTCCCCTCGAGGGAGAGGGGCTTACTACAACGTTGCCGCCGTTTTTCCGGATCGGCAGTTGGATCGGCGGCGATCGCGATGGCAATCCTTTTGTCACCCATGACGTCACGTTGCACGCTATGGAACGACATTCCGCGGTGGCGTTGGGTTATTACTTATCCGAAACTCACCGGTTGGGCGGCGAGCTATCTCTTTCCGAGCGACTGGTAACCGTTACGCCTGAATTGCGCGCCCTTGCCGATGCCTCGCCAGACAACTCCGCAAGTCGCATGGAAGAACCTTATCGGCGCGCGCTTACCGGTATTTACGGTCGTTTGGCCGCGACAAGTGCAGCGTTAGGGCATGTAGAGGCGGATCGTAGGGCAGTTGTCGAGGCGGCGCCCTATGTGCATGCGTCGGAGTTTGTCGCCGACCTGGATGTGCTGATCGACTCGCTGACCAGGAATCGCGCGGAGCTGATTGCGCAGGGTCGCATTCGCAATTTGCGTCGGGCGGCGACCATCTTTGGCTTCAATCTCGCCCCGCTTGATATGCGCCAGCATTCCGGCGTGTTGGAGAGCGCCGTCGCCGAATTATTCACTCGCGCTCAAGTGCTCGACGATTACTCCGCGCTTCCGGAATTGGAAAAACGGGCGTTGTTGTTAAAGGAAATCCAAACGCCCCGCCCTCTGCGCTCGCCGCATCTCGCCTACTCGGAGGGGACTACCGAAGAATTGGCCATTTTCGCCGCCGCCGCCGAAATACATCGGCGCTTTGGTCGCGAAGCAATGCCCACACATATCGTATCCAAGACCGATTCGGTCAGCGATCTTCTGGAGTTGGCTTTGTTGCTGAAGGAGGTTGGATTGCTGCTTCCCGGAGAGACTCCGCAACTCGCGATGAACATCGTGCCGCTGTTCGAGACCATCGACGACTTGCGCGGCTGCGGCGCCATCATGGGCGACTTGTTCAGCATTCCCTATTATCGACAATTGCTCGCCAGCCGAGCGAATACGCAGGAGGTAATGCTGGGGTATTCGGACAGCAACAAGGATGGCGGCTTTCTCACCGCCAACTGGGAGCTTTACAAAGCGGAAGTTGAGCTGGTGCGGATATTTGAGAAGCATGGCGTCGACCTCCGACTTTTCCATGGTCGCGGCGGTTCTGTCGGTCGCGGCGGTGGGCCCAGCTATCATGGCATTCTCGCGCAGCCGCCAGGATCAGTGAATGCGCAGATCCGCATTACCGAACAAGGCGAGGTGATCGCCAGCAAATATTCCGATCCGGAAATCGGTCGCCGAAATCTCGAAACCCTTGCGGCCGCTACGTTGGAAGCGACTTTGCTAAGACGTGACTTCTCCAACAGCAATGAGGCCGGATACATGGCTGTAATGGAGGAGTTGTCGGGCCACGCCTATGCCGCTTACCGCAACCTCGTCTACGAAACACCTGACTTCAACCGATATTTCCGCGAGTCCACACCTATTGGCGAGATCGCCGACCTGAACATCGGCTCACGACCTGCCTCGCGCAAGAAGTCGGACGCCATCTCCGATCTGCGCGCCATCCCCTGGGTATTCAGTTGGTCGCAAAGCCGGATCATCATTCCGGGCTGGTATGGCGTTGGAGCGGCGGTTCGGATCTATCTTGAGCGCACGAAGGAAGAGGGATTGGCGGTATTGCGGGATATGTACCGAAAGTGGCCCTTCTTCCAAACCATGCTTTCAAACTTGGACATGGTGATGTCGAAAACCGATCTCGGCATCGGCGCGCGCTATGCGCAATTGGTGAGTGATCGAAATCTAGCTGAAACCGTGTTTGCACGAATCGAGACCGAATGGCGTGCGACGCGGGAGGCGCTTCTCTCAATTACCGAACAAAACGAGTTTCTTGCATCCAACCCAGGGCTCGCGCGCAGTTTTCAGAATCGCCGCCCCTACATCGATCCACTCAACCACTTGCAGGTGGAGTTGATCCGCCGTTATCGGCAAGGCGACGCGGACGAGTCGATGAAGCGGGCGATTCATCTGACGATTAATGGGGTGGCGGCGGGTTTAAGAAATAGTGGCTGAGTTCGGTCTAGAGCCTACTCTCTGGGGGCTTTTTATCGGCAGCTTCCTGGCCGCGACACTGCTGCCCGGTGGTTCGGAAATTATTCTATTCGCGCTTTTGAAGTCGGACCCGCAGATTCTCTGGCCGGCGCTTGGGATGGCGACGGTAGGGAACACGCTCGGGGGATTATCGTCTTATGGCATTGGCCGATTGCTACCGCAGCGTGGGGAAATGAAAGGGCTGCCGTGGATTCGCCGCTACGGTAGTTTCGCGCTGTTGTTTGCATGGGCTCCGATTATTGGCGATGCGTTATGCGTTGCTGCTGGCTGGGCGCGTGTGAACTGGTTGCCAGCGACTTTTTTCATGATGCTCGGCAAGTTTTTTCGATATTGGGTTGTCGCCTATGCGGCGACTTTTTAGCGCGAGCCAACTTTTCGGTTAACCCGTAAGAGGGGGGGCTTCACCGTATCTTACGGGCTAGCTGTAGGCTATGACGGAGCAATATTCTGATTCATCCTGAACAAATTGTTCGGGTCGTATTTCCGTTTTATCTGCACCAGCCGTTCCTGGTTCTTTCCGTAGGCGGCTTGCAATTGGTCCGATTCGCCCTCGTTAAGAAAATTCACGTAAACCCCGCCCGTGGCGTATTGCGCGGAAGCATTGAAGAAATCCCGAGACCAGTCGATGCAATTTTTATCTTGGTCTGGTGTTTCCCATCGTGCATGAACATTCATCACGAACTTCGCATTTCTATGCGGGTAGGCAGTGGCGTCCGGCGCCATCCTGGCGGCTTGCCCACCAAGCAAGCCAATAAAAACTTCGCATTGAGGGGAAGGTAATTTCCCTGCGTAATAGATTGCCGCATCGATAAGTCCATCGCTCAATGACGTGAAGTTATGCGACTTCCAGTAATTGCGCGCGCCGGGCGTCAGCAGTGGGTCGAATGCCTGCTGCCAAGCTGTATAAGGCATGGCCCCAATGTGTTCGCCATGTAGTGTTCCGAAACTGCGAAGCGGTTCAATAAGCCGTTTACCTTCCTTAATATCTCCTGCATAGAAGACAGCAAGCACCACGACTTCCTTGCCATGCACATCGGTGGGAAGAAATGGCAAGGGCGGCGCTTGGCGCAGCACCACCCACACGTTCAACTCCTCTGGGCTGTTATCCACGAATTTTTGATATTCGTTTAAAACCGACTTTGCCTCATCGAAAGAAAACACGAGTAGGCCACTCAGCACCTCAGGTCCTACAGGATGGAGTTGAAACTCGAATTGCGTCACCACGCCAAAATTGCCACCGCCGCCCCGAATCGCCCAAAATAAATCCGGATTATTTTCCGCGTTGGCCGTCACCCGTTTTCCTTCGGCCGTAACGATTTCCGCGGATACGAGGTTGTCCACCGTTAGTCCGTACTTGCGCGTGAGCCAGCCGAATCCACCGCCTAACGTCAAACCGGCGACGCCAGTGGTCGAGTTGATGCCTAACGGCGTTGCAAGACCGAAGACCTGCGCCTCATCATCGAAATCGTGAAGCGTGGCCCCGGGCTCGACGTAGGCGCGACGTTTATCGGGATCGATACGAACGGAATTCATCTGCGAGAGATCGATGACCAAGCCATCGTTGCATATCGCGTTTCCCGCGATGTTATGCGCACCGCCGCGTACGGCCAGCAACAGATTTTGTTCGCGAGCAAAGGCGATCGATCGCATGACATCGGCGACACCTTCGCATCGAACAATTACGGCCGGCTTCCTATCGATCATGGCGTTCCAGATTGTTCGCGAGTTCTCATATTGCGGGTCTGATGGCGTTAGCACGTCACCTCGTATTTGCGACGTGAGATTTTCCATCGATTTTTGACTCAAGTTGGCCATGGCGAAATCCTTTTCTGACTGGGCGAGACGCGCAAACCTAGCGGTCCTTAAATTTAATACTAGGTCGTCATGCATCGATGGGGGCGCTCGCTCGAAACATTTTGCCGTTGCGCTGTCGTCCACTCAGAAATCCTGTTGCCTTTTTCCGAAATGACATTTAGGATAAACGCATCTTAATATCCTAATA
>DATLHW010000309.1:0-4374 GCA_035539675.1 Burkholderiales bacterium
ATTTCACGTTGGCCATCCAATTGCTCGCGCACTCGAGTTCTTAATTGCACCAGCGATCCGTAAGTGGGCGTGAAATCATCGCTTCGATGGTCAACACGGTGAATCAGATCCAGGTGCTCATCCGCGTGAGCGTGTTGGTTGTAATCGGCTATCGCCTCACGAACATCGCCATACGCTTTGCTCGCCTCAAGCCTTTGGCGCTGAATGTGATCTTGCAACTCTTGATATGACTGCGATGCGTCTTCTGCGATATCGTCAACGTATTGCTCTAGCGAAGTGAAAGATAGCGCATCGTTAAGCGAGCAAAGGCTTTGGAGATTCTGTATATCCTTCTCGACTCGTTGTCGCTTCTGCTCCAGCCCTTGCTCCAAGCGAAGCGCATTTTTGCCGAGCGTCTCGATCTGCTGTTTGTGATTGCCGATTCGCTGATTTGCATTGGATATCTCTTGTTCCAATCCACCAATCAATTCATCGAGAGTCTTCTTCTCTGCTTCGAGCGCGGTGACTTTTTTCAAATCCAGTCGCCCGAGTTCGGATAGCGCGGTTTCTGTGTCACGCGCCGCCCGGCTCAGCTCGGAGACTGCTTTGAAGTCCGGACACTGCAAGCCGCTAGCAAGACCCAGTACACCGCGTAGTTGATGCTGTTGTTCTCGCAACTCCGCCAGCGCCGTCTCGGCTTCTTTGTGATCGGAGACAACTTTCTCCCGCGCCAACCGCTGCGCTTCCTTCCCGAATACCAAGGCGCTGACGTCCCCAGTAAACATCGTTCGCGAACCCGCCGCCTTACCATCTTTCATCACACCGCGAGGCGTATGACGAAGCTTTTCCGAGCTAGCTACTTTAACCACATTACCGTATTGCTCCACCAGAAAGGCCCGAGCGATCGGATGCTCCGTGCGCAACTCATGAATGATGGAGTCAGTCGGAACTAATTCTGGTTTGGCATGCTTCTGACATAAAGATCCTTGAATAACCTTGGCTCGCAGATTCTGTTCACGCACGAAATCAATCGCGCGCGCTTCCCACTCGGAATCGACCACAAAGTTAAACCGCGCGCCGGCCATATAACCCTCAATGGCGGGCTGCCATTCCTTATTCGTTGGCTCGATCAAATCGCATAGCACCTGAGCATGCGCGCGAGGCAAGTCTGCTTTGAAGGCTCGTAAAGCTATGACGATCTCACGCGGATAGTCTGCTCCACCGTCTGCAAGATGCGCCTTGCGTTCCGCCAAGTCCTTCTCCGCCTTCTCGGCTTTCGAAATTTCTTGCGTCAGCTTTTCTATTTGGCTATGAACAGCCGAGACAAAGCTATCTTCAGTCGCCGTAATGGATTGATGTAGGCCTTCAAACTTTCCTTGGAATGATTCGAGTTCCCGAGAGAGCTCCAACGTGGCGCTTGTGTTTAACTCGGGAGAACTCTCGAGCGCGAGCAGCTTATCTTTTAGCGCGGAAAACGACGCCTGCCCCGAGCTCGTCAACGCCTTCGCAATCTTTCCCGCAGATATTTCAAGAATGCGGTGGCTAGGCGGAAACGGTATCCCGATAATCCTTCGACCCGCGCCTTGCAATCTGTCCGCGCTAACAAGATCCGCGACCAACGTTGAAATTGCGGTTCTCGCAGTTTGACGAGCGTTACCTATGCGCTCCTCTATCCTGCGCTTCTGATCAGCGGCGGGAATGCCGCTCAGACGAGCGGCAATCTGAATCTGACTTTCCGTATGACTCTGTTTATCGCGTCGCAAGCCATCGATTTTTGCGCTTTCGGCGTCAATTTTTTCATTCAGACTTTGCACCGTCTTGTCATCGTCTCCAATTTGTCGCTCATCTTCGCGGAGAGAACGTTTGGATAGCGCCAGCTCGGATTGGATGGCCGTCTCATACGACTGCGTAGCGTGCCGCACGGAATCGCCGATACGCTCCAGCCGAGACACATTCGCTTTCAGGCGCTCGCCCTCTGTGCGCAGATTGTGTACCTGACGCATGAGATCGCTGATCTGGGAAATGCGTTGCGACAATTGCTGCGGGTCGTGCTCCAGAATCTGGATCTTCACCAATTCATCGACGCTGCCAATCGGTTTGTGCGCGATCGATTGGCTCCACGCTTTCGCCGCCAATTCGGCTTCGGAAAAGGACACCGTCCGTTGACCACGAAACCGGCCGTACAATTGGCAGAGATATTCTCGCTTGGCGTCGCGAAAGTTCGTGACCAGCGGGTATCTCGCCTTGAGATGACCTTCGATCCTCTCCACCTCCACGACTCGCATGCTTCCTTCAATATCGTACGAGAGCAGATCCGCGAGACCGAGCGTTGCGTCGTCAATGATGAGCATCGCCAGGCGCTCTTGCACGGCCTGCTGCCGCTCGCCAGAACCATCCACACGAGCAGACGCGGCGATCAACGCCGTGAACGCCTCTCCATCCTCCATGCTGTCAGGTTTGAAGACGGCCGCAACATATCCATGCGCGCCATCGGGGCGCGCGAAAAGGTTATCCTCCGCGCCGACAATGTAAGACCACAACGTCCGCTTGGTCTTGCCATTGCGAGCACTCTGCGTCGTTTCATCCTGACCGGGGTTATAGCTGAAGATATTCTGGTAGACCGCCGTCATCACTGTTTGCAACGCATCCAACATGGTGGACTTGCCGGAGCCTGTCTGCCCTGTCAGCAATGTCATATTGCCCATCGGATATTCGTCGGAGCGCAACGCTCCCCAGTTGACGAGAATCAGTTTATCGAGCTTCATTGGGTGACCTCTTCGGTTTCTACTTCTGCGGTCTCATCGACAACGCCTTCGGCCTCAAGTGCAGCGGCAAGCGCGTCCTCGCTGATGATTCCAAGAATCGTTGGGCGGATGGCTATCAATGCATCTTCATCGGTCATTGAGAATGCCGCGCCATACTGAATCAATCGATGGCGTTTCAATTCCTTCAAAAGACGATCGCGTTCACCCAGGGGCTCAGGCAATGGTCGTTTGATTTGCGTTTGAAGCGTCGCGGCAAGCTCATCGAAGCGAACCAATACCTCTCCATCATTGGTAAGACGCCTTCCACCTTCCGATAAACATTGCTGATACAAAAATCGCAGGGCTAACGCAGCCGCGACAAAGTCGGCGGAGAGTTTTGCGCGTAGCGATGGAACAGGCTCCAGGCCGTCATCGGCGAGTCCCGGCGCTTGTGCGCCAGGCGCATAAAGACGAAAGAACTCACCTTTCAAGTCATGCGCCAGTCGAAATCCAGCGAGGGAAAAATATTCGATCAATAAATCCTCGATGCGGCGGGCGTCATCGTAGAAACGCTCCTCGACCCCATCCTCATCGCGAATAATGATTCCCCATGCGAACAGCCGCCCTACGATTTCGCGGAAGCGGTCCAGTGTGAGATTATGGACTTCAAGTTGATGAAGGATTGTAGTTGTCAGACTCATTATTAAACTCGATTTGATAGTCGTTGCCAGAGTAATACTTATTCCCCAGCTTGGCGGGGAGCTTGGTCGCTTTCAGCGTTTCGTCGCGAGAGCCGCGAACCGCCTCAACCGCCTGCATGGCCTGCAAAATATCGGTCGCCGTTTGGTTCGGCATGCCCGATAGACGAAGGGGACCTTTGTTAAGGCGAAGCTCGCCATGAATAAATTGAACGACGTCTTCGTTGGATAACGCGAACGCGCCGGCTTCCGCGCGGTGCATCGCCGCAGCCAACCGGGATTCCCGCGTTACCTTCGGCAATGCGGTGACCGTCAATGCCCGCCGTCGTTGAGAAGCGCTACGCAGCCTGAACGTCGCCGGGTCAAGCAAGCGAACCTCGGCCGAGGCGATGGCGTGTCCCAAGCGCTCCAGCATTTGCGTTTGCGCGTCGCCTTCGAGTGCGGCCACTTTCGTGATCGCCGCGGAATAGGCGTGACGGGTTTGGCCGCCACGCAACATCAGCGCCTGCTGCACAATGCTCGTGGCCCGTCGCATGTAAATATTCATCGCCTTGATAAGCTCCGGATGCTTCATCATGCAAGCGGCTTCCACCATCTCTTCAATACGATCCAAAAACCAATCGAAGCAGGAATTACTCGACTGCTCCGAATCGGCCCACGGCGCAATATCCCGAAGCCGCTCTTCCAGCGCATTGAATTTATCGCTTTCCAAGCTGCGTAAACGATTCACCGCGTCGCGTATCGCCTGACGATGTCGTTCAACATTGTCAGCCGTTAGCTGCTTCTTGAAATCCTTTTCGAACTTATCGAGAAACTCGACGAATTCATCCCACGGCGCCCTCGACGCTTCCGACATCAGTCGTCGCACCAACTCCTGGAAATAATCCACGCCTTCGGATAAGTCGCTAATGACCTTTTCGGCGTAGTCGTAGGCGTCGACCAAATCGTAAGCA